>CAYFQH010000005.1:0-62445 GCA_964345215.1 uncultured Oscillospiraceae bacterium
AAAGGGGTACTGGGTATCAAGGGTACAGGTAATGTTTGCACCGTTAATGGTCGTTTTTACGGTTGATGGGGCCAGGGCAGCCGATACAAGGCCCTGATCTGAACGCATAAAGGTAGACATGGCAAATTTAGGCCAGCCTTGGTTAAAGTTTGCTGTACAGCAGCCAAAATTGGGTTCCAAACCAAATAAGTGGCTTTCGGGCCCATTGGTGCCAAAAATCACATGATCTTCCGGCAGGCGAGCACAGCGAATTTGATTGGTTTGTTGGTCATACTGATGGGTCCACATGTCGGCACTGATGGTTGCGGGCAGGGCGTTAAAGGCTAATTTTTCTAAGTAATCGCCCCAAAGGGGATTCCCTGAGATTTCTAAAAGATGCTCGTAGGAATACATGGCTTCTACAATGCTGCAAAGCTCCGTTCCCTGCACAGGGCTGTCGCCCATTACGCATTCATCCCCAGTAAAGTGACCAACGGCCATGCCATGGTATTTAAACAAGTTATCAAGCATATTTTTGGCATACGCTTCCGGGTCACCCCCGCGAATACGAGATACCAGCGCCCCTTGCTTGATGGCCATGGCCAGGTTTACCACGTGGGTGGAATACGTCCATATTCTTTCTGGTTTTTGATCCCGGTAAGGGGCAAATAGCTTTTCGTAATCATAGCCTTGTTGCTCCATCCGATCGGCCAGACGCATCAGCCATGGCTCCGGGCGCCGCTCATACAGCCAGTAAAGGGGGATGAGCACCTCAAACCAACGCATTTGGGCCCAATTATCAATGGTTGTATGCCTGGTGAAAACCCAAAGGTTATCAAAAAAGCGGTATAGCACTTCCTCAATCCGCTCATCGCCGCTTAAGTCGGCATACATCGCCAGTACCTTGGCAATTAAAATACCCGACCACAAATCATAAGAGCGGCGTTCTTCATAAGAGCAGGGGCACAACCAGCCATCCTCCGACTGTTGGGCTAAAATACCATTTACGTATTTTTTTGCCCGGCTAATCAAGTCCTCATCTTCTAGCAAATAAGCCAAGGGAATAAAACCATCCAGCCAATAGGGCACCCGTTCCCAGCCGTCTCTGTCTCCGCCAATCCATTGACTGTCCCGCACGTCGGGCCACACCTTATCTAAATTGCCGCTAAGGCCATCGGCTTGAATGCGTAATTGACGTTTTAGCCAGCCTTGGGGTTTAATTTCTCCTTTGGTGAAAAACTGAAATTGAGATTTATTCAGCATTTTTTTCCTCCTCGAGTTTTAATCGTTCTTTTTTAAAGACGGGCATCATATACCCAAAATGATGCCCGCCTTTAAAATCAGCTAAGCTAAATTAATAGCCCAGCAGCATTTTTGCCTGTTCCTGCAGGTCGTCAAAGCCTTCATCCACCGTGTATTCGCCAATTTCCATCAGGCTGGAAGCAGGCAGAAGGGAGTTGGTTAAAAACTCACCCCATTTAGGGAACACAGTTAAAGGGCGGCTGTGATCAAGAGCTGCAAAAATGCAGTCCACTTCTTCAGGGGTTAAGCCGGCAAAGCTATTGCCTTTAGATGCTTCGGTGGCTTTACGGTTGATTTGGGGCCCAAGCCTGTTGTTCTCGTATTTTAAAACACAAGCATCGTAGCTGATTAAGTAATCCAGCACTTCAAGGGTTGCCTCAGGATTTTTTGTAGAACTTAAGGGGATGTAAACATCAACATAGCCTACAGTTGTACCCCCGGGCGTTGGGCAAGCACCAAAGTTTACACCTGAATCATAAATAGAACTATGTGACCAGGTTCCCTCAATCATATTGGCGACTTTTCCGTCGGCAAAAAGTTGTACCATACCGGTTGTTTCAACCATATCGGAGTTTGGCATCAGTTTTTCGTCATGCAACATGGTATACAGCTGCTCGTGAATTTCGCGAATGCGTGGGTTATCAAACTGAGGTTCTAACCCTTCGCCCCAATAATTCAGCTCTTCTGGAAAAATAAAACAAGCCGTACGTTCTAATTGAAAGTCAACCCAGGCACCGTAAATCCGGTCAAGCCCTTCTCCTTCACTGATATCCCGGGCAATTTTCTGCCAGTCTTCAAAGCTCCAAACCCCTTCTTCCCATGAAGTAGAGGGGTAAGCGATACCCTTCGCATCATATAAATCTTTGTTGAAATAGTTAATTAAGGTATAAATAGAAATAGGTACACCATAGAGTTTATCCTCAAACATAAGGCCATTAAATACTGACCAGTAGTACTCTTCTTCTGAATAGGTGCTTTTTGCATGTTCAGTAATATCAAGAAGTTGACCCAATTCTGCAAACTGAGGATAGTAGGAGGTGGAAACGGCAGCAATGTCTACTTCTTCGCCGCCGGCCAGCATGGTGATTAGCTTGGTAGCAACCCCATCCCAACCGCTTGCAGTAGCATCTATTTCAATTTTGATATCATCACGGGAAGCGTTAAAGTTTTCGGCCAGTAATTCTGTAATGGCAAGGTGGTCTGAAGGAATCATAATTTTTACAACCGTCGGCTCAGCATATACGCTGCCGATGCTCACGCTTAACATAAGCACAAGAACAAGAACCAGTGATAAGATTTTTTTCTTCATTTAGGGTATCCTCCTTAAATTTTTCATTATGGGTTATTAGCCCTTAATTCCGCCGATCATAATGCCGCTGATAATCCAGCGCTGGCTTACAATATACAGGGTTATTACCGGCAGCAAGGCAATACAAGATGCTGCCATGAGTAAGTTCCACTGGGTTGAATAATTGCCTTGAAAGGTTCTAAGCACAAGGGGTACGGTCATTTTAGCCCTACTGCTAATGTAAATCATAGGTCCTAGGTAGTCGTTCCAGTGGCGCATAAAAGTAAGTACCGCCAAAGAAACCAACATCGGCACGCACATGGGCAAAATAATTTGAAGCCAAATACGGATATGCCCGCATCCGTCAATATAGGCGCTGTCTCTAAAATCATCAGGTATTTTCATCATGTACTGGCGCATCATAAACACGTTGGTGGCCGTACCAAATAAAGATGGAACAATAAGAGGATTGTAGGTATTAATCCAGCCAAATTGCTTGAAAATAATAAATAAGGGAATAAGGGTAACCTGGTAGGGAATCATCATGGTGCTTAAAACCAGCATAAAAAACGCAGACTTGCCTTTAAAATCAATTTTAGCAAAGCCATAAGCCACCATGGAACTGACCAGGCAGTTTCCAAAGGTTGCAACAATTGCAATAACCAGGCTGTTTATCATGGCCCTCCCCATTTGAGTCTCTTCCCAGGCTACAGGAAAATTTTCCCAGGAAACAGGTTTTGGAATAAGTTTAGGCGGGTAACTAAAGATGAGGGCACTGTCTTTTAAGGAGGATGAAATCATCCAAATAAAAGGGAACATAGAAACAAGACAAAGGAAAATTAAAACAACATGAAGGATAAAATGCTTCCAGTTGCGCTTAATATGCCTTTTGATACGGGCTGAGGATTTGGAAGATTTGGCAGTGGACAGGCTAGACATCATAATTCACCCACTTATCTTGCATTTTAAATTGGAAAATAGTAATAACAAAAACCACCACAAAAAGAACCCAAGCATAGGAGGCCGCCTCTCCCATACGGAAGTATTCAAAAGCAGTACTGTAAATTTGCATTACAATGGTGCGGGTGGCATGGCCGGGTCCTCCGTTGGTCATAATAAAGGCTGCATCAAACATTTGAATATAGCTGATACAATGGGTTACAACCAAAAAGAACAGGGTGGGTGTAAGCATGGGCAGTGTTATATGAAAAAACTTACGCCAACCATTAGCACCATCAATCATGGCTGCCTCGTAATAAGTATCGTCAATGCCTTTTAGACCGGCAGTGAGCAAAATCATATCATAGCCCATAGCCTGCCAAACGGTCATAATAGCAACGGAAGGCATCGCCCAGGCCCGTGAAGACAGCCATCTGACCGAAGGTAAACCTACCATATTCAAAAGGTTGTTTAAAAGGCCAAAATCCTTGTTGTAAATCCATGTCCAAACAATACAAACAGCAACGGTTGTGGTAATATTGGGCATAAAAAAGGCTGTACGGTACAACGCAACCCCTTTGATTTTTGCATTCATTGCAAGAGCCAAAAGCAAGCCGAAGAAAATAGCTCCGGGAATGGCAATAGCACAATAAATCAAGGTGTTTTTACTAACAGTACCCAGCATGGAACCACTAAAAATAGTGCGGTAATTATCAAGCCCTACCCAGGTTTGGGCATGAAGCATATCCCAGTTGGTAAAACTGATGTAAAGGGAAAAAACCACCGGCACAATTGAAAAAAGCATAATACCAACAATAATAGGGGATATCATTGCATACCCCATCATTGCATTTTTTTGCGCAAGGGTTCTTTTCTTTTTAGGTATTCCTTGAACGCTCATAATTTTTCCTCCCTTTGGCGTCTATTTATTTTCTCGTCGCTTAATGGCATGTTTAAAGCCCGTTTGAAATTTAAAAAGCATAAACTAAGTTTATTAATTATTATTGTACTCAGCTTATCATATTGTATTCGATATTTCCTCCAATATTTGTACTATTATTTCAAATTTTGTGCTCTTTGTGCAGTTACGCTTTGACAGTTGTAGAGTTTTAGTGAATTATGTATAATAGTAGTAAAAATATTTTCAAGAGCGTGATGTACATGTCAAAACGAAAAATTTTAGTTCTGGGTCCAATGAAGCGGCTGCGGCGTTTGGTTATTTCATTATTAAAAGATTTGTCTGGTGTATGCACCGTTGAAAGAGACAGTTTTGAAAGGATATCCTCCTTTTTTTCGGAACATCGTATTGATGCCGTTTTTTTAGAATCTTGCACCGATTTTATCGACACGCTACAGTTGATTCACCACGAAAATCCAACCCTTCCTGTTATTACTTACAGCGATAGCCCTGATTATAAAAGCACTCGTATGGCCTTTCACAGCGGCGCCAAGGATGTATTAAGCCTGCATAATGTAACCACCGACCAAATTTGCGCCATGTTAGAACGGGCTTTGGATCCACTGCGCCGCGGTAGTGCCAACGAGTCACAACACCAAGCCCAGAGCATTGAAATTATTGCCCAGCGAGGCCGTTTTTTAGAGCAGCGCCTTTTGGCCGGAGATCCGCCCCCATTTTATATGAACGGCAACCGTGCTACCTTATTGAGGGCTGATATTCTACCTATACAAGATGATATCATGTGGCGCCAAAACGCTGCCTGGGAGTGGGTACAGGAGTTTGGTATCAATAATTCTTTTATGTTTTCAAGCACCAGCGGTGAGCTGCGCATGGGCGCCATTGTAGAGCAAGATTTTGTAAACCTTGCCTCTTTTAAACGAATGCTACACATAAAACTGGAACGTTGCTTTACCCGCTTAAGTGAAATTAACTGCGTTTGCGCTGCCAGCTATTGCAGTTCTGACTATATGAGCCTATCTGTTTTGCACCATCTGGACCATTTAGCCGAGCTGGTTTTTTACCTGGATACCTCCCAGCTGATTCCGGAAGACCAACCCCGAAACAATATGCCCTTTCCTAACGAGCTATATACAGAATTTTGCTCGGCTGCCGCTATGCGGGATGTGCATGCAGCAAGCCAGTGTGTTATTCAGGCTACTGAAAAACTTCGAACTCACATGCCATCACCTTCTATAGCCAAAGCTAGCCTTAACCGCTTTTTGTGGGATTTTATTACCTTGGCCGGTACTTCTTGTGATCTGCGCATTTCCTTAAAGGTAGATGACTCCAGAATCAGTTCCCTAAGAGACGCCATCTTAAACATTATACAGGCAGTGCTATCAAAGGAAAGAGAGGCAGACCTCATTTCGCCCTTGGACGATTTAATTCAAAAGATAGAATCAAACCCCGGTCTCCCTATTAATATAGACCAGGCCGCTCAGGAAATTAACTTCAGCCGATCCCATTTTTGCCGCCTTTTCAGGCAGCGTACAGGCCTTAGTTTCACTGCTTTTGTTACTCAAAAACGCATTGCCCTGGCCTGCAACCTGCTAAAAACAACGGGGCTGCGCGTTGAGGAAATTGCTAATGTTGTAGGCATTAATAACACCTGGTACTTTAAAAAATTATTTGAAAAGGAAATGGGTCAACCGATTGAAAGCTGGGCAAAGGATCACAATCACAACAGCGAAATTTGGGCCTGATACCATAAAATAAAACGTAAAAGAATAAGTACAAAAAACGATATGAAAAATACCCATTCTTCATATCGTTTTATTTTTTAAAATCTTTTGCGTATTTTCGCCTGAATAATTTCTTTTGTCAGTGCCCCCGCAGGGCAACAGTAGCTAAAAAACCCGCAAAGGTACTTTCAATTAAAATGGTAAAAGTATTACCATCGTACAAAAATTCAAGCACAGGGGCTTTTAACCAACCGGCAGCCATCATCCCCTGAAGGGCCAAAAGCAGAACCATTATTGCCGTTGGAATCCAGAAAAGTTTGGCAAAAGGCTCCCTTCGCCTCCCCCCCATCAAGGGAATGAGCAGCGCAGTAAATACCCCCAGCATCAACCCAAAAAAGAGGTGGAGAAGAAAGTGATTTGTAATTAAATTAACCATAACAGGGTAGAAAAATACAATAAAACCGCAGAGCAAAACAGGTAGCACAACCACTAGAAACTTACGGAAAAACATTATTTTTCCCCCTTTTTAAAGTTTTTTATATAGGCCTTTTCCTCTTGAGTTAAATTAGCGTTTTCAAGAAGGTCCATCCGGTGCTTTAAGGTGTTTTCAAGGGCCTGAAGCCTGCGCCATTCGTCTATTTTTTTATGGTTCCCTTCCAGGAGTACGGCAGGTACTTCCAGACCCATAAACTCTCTAGGACGAGTATAATGAGGATATTCCAGCAAACCTTCGGAAAATGATTCTTCCACCAGGCTTTCCCGGCTGCCTAGCGTACCGGGCACCAGTCGGGCAACAGCATCTATTATGACCATAGCAGCCAACTCTCCTCCGGTTAGAATATAATCCCCAATAGAGATTTCCTCATCAATACACAAATCCAGAGCCCGTTGATCAACCCCTTCGTAGTGGCCGCACAAAAAAATTAATTCTTTTGCTTCTGAAAGGGCCCAGGCTTTTTTTTGAGTAAAGGTCTCACCTTTGGGCCCTAAGAAAATTCTCCTGGGGTTTTTCATGGTGCTTTGAGCAAAGGCCATGGCATCCACAATGGGCTGGGCCAGCATAACCATACCCGCCCCGCCCCCAAAGGGATAGTCATCGGTATTGCGGTGCTTATTAAGAGAAAAATCCCTAATATTTATACATTCAATTTCAATATGGCCATTTTCAAGGGCTCTAGCCAGAATACTGGATTCAAAAACGCTTTGAAACATCTGGGGAAAGATGGTTAATATTTTAATCTTCAAAAACGGCCACCTCGCCCAATTTATCCTCATTTAGCATAATCCATTTCTCCTGAATATTCACCTGAGGAACAGCGCTTAAAAGGGCTGGCAACATCATTTTGCCCTTTGGAGTTTGAACAACATATACATCAAGACCCCCCGGCTGTAAAACTTCAACCAGCTCCCCTAAGGGGTTATGCTTGCTGTCAACCACCTTGCAGCCAACCAGGTCAACAATATAAAATTCTTCCTCGCTCAAAGGGGTACCCTGGGAACGGTGGATATACAGTTTTTTCCCCCGCAAAGCCTCAGCGCCTTCCCTAGTTGTAACCCCTTCTAAAACAAGGTATAAAAACCGGTCATAAATTCGCACTGACTTTGCTTTTTGAAGGGTATAGCTGTCCCCGGTTAAAAAATAGAAGACCCGTATCTGGGTTAAGTTATCCAGGTCATCTGAAAAGGGCTTTACCTTCATTTCGCCCGTGATACCCTGGGGCTTTACAATTTCGCCAATTAAAAAATACTCGTTTAACAAGCTGATCCATCCTATTCGTTTGCTTTAAAATAAAATACAGGAGAATGCTTATACAACATACTCCTGCAAAAATAAGCACTATTGAATTTCAACAAAAACAGGCTTATCTTGTTTCATACTGGCCGCCCTTACAACGGTGCGAATGGCCTTGGCAATACGCCCCTGTTTGCCAATCACCTTTCCCATGTCTTCCTGGGCAACAGACAAGGTTAAAATCGTTCCCTCGGGGCCTTGCGTTTCTTCAACCGTTACCTGGTCCGGGTTGCTTACCAGGGACTGGGCAATGAACAATAATAAATCTTTCATAGGCTTCCCTTTCCGACACAATTATTCTTCAATGGCGCCTGTTTTCTTTAACAAAATTTTAGCAGTATCAGTGGGTTGAGCACCAACGCCTAACCAATATTTTGCTCTTTCCTGGTTGATCTTAATCTCTGCCGGAGAGGTCATGGGGTTGTAATATCCAATTTCTTCAATAAAGCGGCCATCTCTGGGGCTTCGAATATCGGATACAACAACACGGTAGAAGGGCTTCTTTTTCATACCCATTCTCTTTAAACGAATTTTAACTGCCATTAAAAGTTCCTCCTCAAAATAAATAGAATAATTAATATATGGAAATCATCCTTTGATGATAGCCAACCGTTAGTTAAAGGGCATTTGCATGCGGCCACGCTTTTTGCCCCGGCGCATTCCGCCCATCATTTGTTTCATCATCTGTCGGGCTTGGGTAAACTGCTTAATCAGCGCATTTACGTCCTGTACGGTGGTGCCGGAACCTGCGGCGATGCGCTTGCGACGGCTGGCATTTAGCACATCAGGGTTGCGCCGCTCTTGGCGGGTCATACTTCGGATGATGGCCTCGGGCTTTTGCAGGGCATCATTATCCACCTGTACATCTTTTAGCTTATTGCCCATACCGGGAATCATGCCTAAAATACTATCCAGGGAACCCATTTTTTTCATCTGCTGCATGTTTTCCAAAAAGTCATCCAAGGTTAAATCATTTACTTTGGTCTTTTTGGAAAGCTTGTCCATTGCCTCTTCGTCAAAGGCCTCTTGGGCTTTTTCGATCAGGGTCATCATATCCCCCATGCCCAAAATTCTGGAAGCCATTCGATCAGGGTAGAAGGGCTCAATGTCTGTTACCTTTTCGCCAATACCGGAAAACTTGATGGGTTTACCTGTAACTGCCCGTACAGATAAAGCGGCACCGCCTCTTGTATCCCCGTCCAGCTTGGTTAAAATAACCCCATCAACTTCCAGTTTTTCGTTGAAAGTCTTGGCTACGTTCACTGCGTCCTGCCCGGTCATGGCATCAACAACCAGCAGTATTTCCTGAGGGTGCACCGCCTGTTTCATGCGCACCAGTTCGTCCATTAGCAATTCATCTATATGCAGCCGGCCGGCAGTATCAATAATCAGCACATCTCGTCCGTAATACCGTGCCTGTTCAATGGCTTCCTTGGCGGTTTTAACCGGGTCTTGGGTACCATTTTGGTATACGGGAACATTTACTTGTTTGCCCACGGTTTCCAGCTGCTGGATGGCGGCAGGGCGGTAAATATCACAGGCTGCCAGCATGGGCTTTTTACCCTGCTTTGCTAAAAAACCGGCCAATTTGGCAGCCATGGTTGTTTTACCGGCCCCTTGAAGGCCACAGAGCATATAAATTGTAGGCACGCTGGATGACCAGGTTAAGCGGGCATTTTCGCCTCCCATAAGGGCCATCAGCTCTTCGTTCACAATTTTGGCTACCTGCTGGCCTGGGGAAAGGCTTTCCATAATTTCGGCACCCACTGCCCGCTGGGATACGTTTTTAATAAAATCTTTTGCAACAGTATAGTTTACGTCAGCTTCGAGCAGGGCCATGCGAATATCACGCATAGCTTCCTTTACCATTTGCTCATTGAGCTTCCCTTTGCCGGAAAGCTTTTTAAAGGCATTTTGAAATTTTTCGGACAAACGGTCAAAGGCCATTGTCTTCCTCCTCATCTTCCTCGTCTTCGGCTAAGATTTCATTTAATATTGAAATACTTTCTTCTAAAAAGGTTTTAGAGTTATTCTCTGCCTCTACCTTCATAAGCAGTTCCACAGTCTTTGTTATTCTATATTGAATATCTGAAAAACGCTTGTACATACCCAGCTGCTCTTCAAACCGGTATAACTGTTTGATACCCCTGGTTAAAATATCGTGTACTCCTTGCCTTGTAACACCCAACTGGCTTGCAATTTCACTGAGAGAAAGGTCTTCCTCATTACTGAGGTACAGTACTTTTTGCTGGTGGGCTGTGAGCAGTGGCCCATAGAAGGCGGATAAAAAAGTAACTTCAATCTTTTTGCTGATAGGAGAATATTCTTTTTCCATTTTACAACCTCCTACGCTATGCTGTCAAGACATTTAACTTGACACTTTTGTTATTATACTGGTTTTTAGCAAAATGTCAATGTTTTATTTTTTAATTTTCTAAAGAAGTACCACACAAAAAAGGGTTGATGAAGGGAGAAGAAATTTTTGCGGGAAATAAAGGGTAAAAAAACAGCCCCTCTATTAAGAGCATTTTTGATCATGTTTTGTGTAAAAAAAGCTGTATTTTTATTGTGCCTGGCTTGTATAGCGCGTCTTAGCTTTTCCTCTTTTTTAAAATATTTTTACAACTTTCCAAGCCAAATTTAAAAAATTAATATAAAAGCTGTAGGCCAAAAACACAAACAACTTCTCCTACTTGATTGACTTGAACTGTGCCTCTCTAAAACGATCAATACGTTTATTTCTGAAACAAATAAAAAGTCAGGTTCATCTTCTAGGGATGAATCCAATCCTTCACTTCTACATCCTTTTACTGTTTATAGCTTTTAAGGGCACTGATCAGCTGATGGTTGTCCTGTTCATCTCGAACAGCCAGGCGGATATATCGCTGGGGCTCAAAGCCTTCCTTTCCTGTTAAATCCTTAATAAATATTTGATGCCTTTCTAAAAGGTACACGGCTAAGTTCATCGCCTTTGTTCCCTCCCTTAATTGGCATAAAATATAATTTGCCTGGGAAGGATATACCCTTTGAATATAGGATATCTCTTTTAGACTGGAGGTAAGTGCTGTTCTTTGAGCTGCAATTTTATCACAGGCCAACAGATAATCTTTTTCAAACAGAGGGAAAATTTGCATAAAATATTCCCCAAAGGCATTAATATTCCAAATGCTTACTTTTTGACTCAACAAATCATAAAGGTGCTTGTTTGCCGTAGCCAACACCCCCAGGCGGATACCGGGAACCCCATAGGATTTACTGATACTTTTGATCACAACCAAATTGGGGTTACTTTCCAGGGTTTGGTTATTAAGCAAGGTATAGCGTAAATCCGGGTCTGCAAAATCAACAAACGATTCATCGATCACCAGCAAAATATTTTTCTTTGCACAAAGAGCCAAAAGCTGTTCGATTTCTGCCAGACTGGCCATGGCCCCGGTAGGGTTATCAGGCGAAATCAAAAATACGTTTTCAATTTCATCATCTTGTTCAATGGTTTCAAGCATTTTTTCCATATTCAATCCATAATTTTCCTCACCGCTGTTTATAAAAGCAAATTCGCAGTTTGGGAAACAGCGGATATACTCGTAAAAAGTAGGAATATGTAATAGGGTTTTGCCTTTTAATAGAGCCCCAAGGCCATTAATCAGCTCGGCTGCCCCGTTGCCCATAAGCAGGTAGGAAGCACTCACCCCAAAAATCCGCTGGGCCAAGGCCTTTTGAATAGCCATACCCGAAGGATAGCTTGTAACCAGCGTAGGCAAAAAGTACTTTAACTTATCGTTCATGCCTTTTGGAGGAAAGTAGGGGTTAACCAAATAGCAAAAATCTTTAATTTTGCTAAAGCGCCAGTAGCCACCGTAGCTTTTTTGGTAGTTATTAAGCTTCTCTTCCCCCTTTGAAAACAATACATTGGCAATATGCAAATCCTGAGGATCATCAATTTCATACCATAAGCTCTGCCCAACGTCAAAGGCCATCAGGCCTGAGCTGGACAAGTAGGCAAGCGCTTTTAAAGCAGCCTCGTAGTATTCATTTTTGCCATAAACCTGCATATAAGCTTCTAAAAAAGGAAAATACTGTTTTTTTGAAAAAGCCTTGCTGAACTTATAAATGTTAACTGTTTTATAATATTCCCCTGCCCTGTCAAAAGAAAAATGCTTTTTATCTATAAATTCTATAATATGGCCTTCATCATCCACCAACACCACCGTGCCGTCCATCCACTGTTCGTACTTAGCCACAACAGCCAGGTTAGGCGATGGGTCGCGAACCAACCGGGCAATTAAGTCCTCCTCATAAATCACATCGGACTCGAGCAAAATGGTATCTTCTTGTTCCATATAGCTGCGGGCAAGGGAGAGGGAGTAGATATTGTTTGATGTTTTATAGGCATCATTATCAATAAAAACAATATCCATCCCTGTAATGTGGCTGTTTACATAATTTTTTAAGTTTTCCTTTTCATAGCCTACAACTAAAATTAACTTATAAATACCTGCTGCCTTTAAGGCAGTAACCGTATGTTCCAGCAGGGTTTTATCCCCTACCGGCACCATGCACTTTGTGTTGTTTTGAGTATATTCTCCAAGCCTTTTTCCCTGGCCTGCGGCCAACATAACTGCTTGCATTTGCTTACCTTCTTTTAAAAAATTCTTTTAAAAATGCCGCTGAAAGCGGCATTTTTAACTGATTTATGATTTGCTTGAGCGGCGTCTTCTGGGTTTTTCCTCTGCCTGTGCTGCCTGGTCCGCAGGAGGTTCAGGTGTTTCTTCCGGGCGGGTTAGCCGGTAACGGCCTGTTCCGCCGGAAATCATATCCACCCCCTGGTCGAAATCATTTAAGGGTTCGGAGGTTTCGTCCTGTAAGGCATCAGCCGAAGGGCTACTTGCTTCCAAATATTTTTCATGGGGCATCACTGTTTTTTCGCCTGTGTTTGAGACAACAGAATCCACGGTAGGCTGCCCTTTTAACACTTCTTCCATCGGATCTTCTTGGCCTCGGATGTCTTCCTTCATCAGATCCTCTGTTTCGTCCATCATATCCGGGTTCACAGGAGCCATTTCTTCACTTCCGTCTTCCTTAGGGGCTGTATAGTCCCTGCGAATGTAGCGCTGAAGATGATCCAAGGCGCCTTCAGATTTTTTCTTGTTTTGGCTGCGTTTAATCAAACTGGCTAAAATGAGCAGGATACACAATAAAATAATAACTGCCAAAACGTAAAACACAGCGGAAAGAATTTTTTGAACCGATAGTAAACCGGCAGAGAACTCTGCCTGGGTGGGTAGGGGCTCTGTTACAAGTGAAGGCATTGTTCGCTGAGGGCCTTGCTCAGGCTCTGGAGTAGGTGCTGCCATGGTCACTATAATTTCGTTGCTATAAAAGGGCTCGTCAACTTCAAAAATGTTTCGGGCAGTAGCTGAAAATTGAAATTTCCCAGGCTGCGAAAGCTGAACTTCCCGGGTGAAAGACCTGCTCTCGTTTACAGGTATTTCTGTAAAGGTGTACAGGGTCGTTTCCCCGTGCCGTACCCGAACATTTTTAGCCGGCCAGCCACCTGTATTGGTTACAGTAACCAGCACATTGGCCGTTTGATCATCGACTCCAATTTCGGTTTTATCAAACTCGGCATTTACACTTAGGGTTAAGGCGTTAGAGGGATCGGCCGCCTTCACCGTAACCTCCTGGGTATTTATAACAAGGGTTTGGTTTCCATCATCAGCTGCGGTTACAATAAAACGAAAGCTCATATCGTCAGCGATGATAACATCTTTTGTTTCTTTAACGGTTTTTCCGGCACCTACGGTAATGTTGGTAAATACTTCGCCAATACCATTTTTTGTGTCGGCATCTGCTACGGTGTTAACAACATAGTCTTTTTTGCCGGAGTTTGTAAGGGTTAAGGTTAGGGTGGCTGTTTCGCCTCGATTTACCCCTTTGGCTGAGGCTTCCAGCTTTGCGGTTAACTGAGGGGTGCCATATTTAATAACAACCTCATCTGAGGTTGCCGTATATTTTTTATTACTGCCAACCGCCTGATAGGTAGCTTTAAAAACACTTTTAATGTCTTTTTTGCCCATTTCCAAGTTGCTGATCTGGGCTGTACGCTCCTCCCCCACTTTTAATTCGCTTAAAACACTGGCTTTGGAGGAAACGGTTTTATTGTTTGTAATACTAATGTTTTCTAAATCTACATCCCCATTATTACGGATTGTAAAATAAAAGCCTATTTTTTCTTTATTGGCTGCAATGGTTGGTACGGCATAATGGGCTGTAAACTCCAGCGAAGGGCCTTGCACAGTAGGCAGTGCCGGGTCACTTACAGTGTTTGGGGCTGTTTGCTCCCCTTCCGGGGCCGTGGTGACCTGTTCGTATGTAATTTCCTTTTCAATGGGCTCGGCCACAAGCTCAAAGGCGTTATTCTGGTCATACTTGCTGTATTTAACAGAAAAGGCAATCTTGCCCGCATCCAACTCCTCCTGGGTAATGGTCCAATTCCCCGTCCACAGGGCCGTTTCGCCAACAGGTATTTGAATAGAACCCTTGTCTCCAAAATCGGTTACAGGGTTACCATTAGGGTAAAAAAGGCTGACAAGACCGGGAATGGCTTCACTGCTGATATTGGCAATTTGAATGGTTAAACTAACCTCTTCCGGGGCGGAAAAGGTGGTCTTTGCAAGGGTGATTTGGGTTCTGATGGGGGTATCTGCCTCTTGGGCAAATACAGGGGTAAGGGATAACACCAATACAACCAGGGTAATCAGAATGAAAAGGGGATGTTGCTTTCTTCTCATTATTGTTACAGGTACAAATAGGGTGTACCTTCCTCCCTTCTTTTGTACGCAATTGCGTTAGAGGATTTAAGATCTTTTTTTTAAAAACATACTCAACCTATTCTCTGATATTGTATTGCATCCAAGCTTTGGTGTCAAGTTTACACCGTTATTTTACTGTGGTTTTTGCATCCTTTTATTATTACAGAACATATAAAACAATACATAAAAAATGGAGGATGCTGCCTAAAAGTACAAAAAGGTGAAAAACCCCATGCATGTACTTAATTTTTTTACCTGCACTGTATAAAGCTGCCCCAATGGTATAAGCAACTCCCCCAAAGAGTAAAAGCAAAAAACCATTCAGGCTAACAGCTTGTATCGTTGGCTTTACCGCAAAAACAATACACCATCCAATACCTATGTAACAAGTCATTGAAAGCTTTTTATACTTATTTAAATCAATCGCCGTTAAGGTAGCGGCAAAAATAGCAAGCCCCCACACAATAGCAAATAAAACCCAGGCCAGGGTAGGGTTAATTTTGCGCAGGGCTACCAATAATATAGGCGTGTAGGTACCTGCAATTAAAAAGTAAATGGTACAGTGGTCAATCACCTGCATCACTTTTTTGCCCAAGTTTGGAAAAAGCCCGTGGTATACACTGGATACTGTGTATAAGGCGATAAGGGAAAAACCGTAAATGCTGCCTGTAACAATGCTCCAAACGCTATGGCTTTTTGCCGCTGTAATTACACAGAGAATTAAGGCTACAATACCAAAAACACCACCGATGATATGGGTAACCATGTTCATTATTTCTTCGCCCCGAGTATAATCCGGCAAAGTTCGGTGGGCAAGCTTGGTTCTTTTCATTATCTCATCTCCGTTTTCTGCATCATATTATCTAGTTATTATAACTAGATGTGTGAAGTATTGCAACCCCTTTTTTGATTTTACCACGCCAGATTGCCGTTCCACTCAATATCGCTCAGATTAACATATCCCCTTGTATGATGGCCTATTTCACCTTCATCTTCTGCTACTGAAATTTGAGCCTCTACCAAAGCAATGCCGTCTTCATGTGAAATATATCCATAGAGAAACAAAGGGGCATCAGGGTCAGATTCCCCTACCAAAAGCAGTTCTTCTCCTTTTTTAATTCCAGCAGCATCACTCCTTTCTCTATATTCTCCATCTTCCCACCTTTCAAGAAGAGTAATATCCACTTTCGCAACAGATTTTCTATCCCCACTTTGCATATCATCAATGTTGTTCCATAAGCCTTGCTCCAATAATCGTAAAGGTATTTTGGCGCAATCACAAGCACCTCTTCCCCAGCATTTAAGGCGGCTACATGCGGCTTAACAGTTCTTGCATCCGAAAGGGTTTGGTTACATAATCGTTTCCCCCTCCATCAAGGGCCCGTACAATTTGCATTTCATCGTCAAAGGCGGTTAAAAATAAAATAGGCAGGGTTCGTCCTTCTTCCCGCCAGGTAAGGCATAAATCCACCCCATTACCATCGGGCAGCTGGATATCCAAAATAGCTAAATCAAAAAGCTGCCGGGCCATTTCGTCCCGGGCAGCCTGTGCTGTAGCACAGGCGGTTATTTGATATCCCTGGTTTGTTAAAAGATCAAAGAGCCCCTCCCGTAAATAACGGTCATCTTCGACCAATAAAATACGTTTTGTCATGTTTTTAATTCCTTTACACTAAACTTATTTCTATTGTAACATAGAAAAAAAGCTTTTGTAGTATCTTACAAAAGCTTAAGAATGGCTATATTGTTGTATTGGTCTGGAGTCTCTTCCCTTGATGTGCCTAATGTAGTAAACTGGTAGAAAAGTTGGACAAGCCCTTTTCAAAATCAGAAATCCACAAGGGATATTTATCCCATTTTATTTGAGGCCAATTGCCCCCATCGTCTAGGGGACCGAAAACCAGAAGGGTTCTATAAAAAGCAATTTTGTTCCCCGTGTAGAGAACCGGCAGGGTAATCATATATCTTTCGCCGTTCATTTCCACTTCAAAACCTGCTTTACCCATCATATGCCCACTATTGTACCCATAATTAAACAGATTGCTATTGCCGCCAATTACTTTTATCCCCCTTTTTTCTAAAGAAATCATGTTGTTAATAAATTCTACTTCATTTTTAGGCCCTACCCCATTGGTAGACGGCCCTGCCTGTTCATCAAAGGCCATATAGCCGGCGGCGGTATGGTAATCCCCAGCCTCCAGGGCACGCAGCACCTTTTGAGTTTGATTATTGGCAGTAAAGGAGGCAAAGGACATGCCCTCCCCCCGCAGGCTATTAATAACCCATACGCCAGGCAGAGCCAGCAAGGCAATTATAACCACCACTGCCAAAGCCCGCTTAATATAGTGACGCTTTATTTTTTTTAAAGGAGCGCTAGGATTAGGAGGGGCAGATTCTGCAGGTAAAACTTCTTCTATGCCGGCCAGCTTGGCCATACAATCCGTACACTGGCTCAAATGGTCTTTTACCAGGGCAGTACTTTCTTCACTGCAAAGGTTTTCTGTATAGTTTGGCAATAAATCTTGCACCAGGGGACATATATTATTTTTCATCACTTAAACATCCCTTCTTCTTGTTTTTGTTCTTTACGTATCTCTTCCAGCAGTTTTATTTTGGCACGATAATAAGTAACCCGGGCCCAGTTTTCACTTTGGCAGAGTATTTGACCAATCTCTTTAAAACTCAGGTCGCCGCCGGTACGCAAAAGCATCACCTCTTTATAAGGATCCCCCAGTCGATGAATTTTTGCATAAAGGTTTGTAAGGCCTTCCCGGCTGGTAACATAAGTTTCAGGCAAACTTTGTTCGTCCTGTATGGGCACTGAATCAAGGACCAGGGCATCCTCTTGCCTATTAATATGCTTTTCTTTTTTTAAATAATCAAAGTACAAATGTTTGCCAATTTGGCACAGCCAAGTTAATAGACTGCACTTCCCTTTAAAACAGTGGAGGGATTTAATGGCCTGGTAAAAAGTTTCCTGGGTCAGTTCTTCAGCCAGCAAAGCACTTTGGGTCAAGGTATATAAATACCGGTATACGGGGGTGGCATATTGGCGGTAAATATCCTCCATGGCATCCAAATCATCACTTCCTTTATAAAAAGCTGGCCCTTTTAGGTAATGGAGCGGATAAAAGGGATTACCGGCCGGTTTTTTCTCCCTTTACTGATTAGTAGAGGAAGGGATGGGTTTTGTTACAAAAAAAAGAAAATAATTTCAAATTTATACTAAGCAGGTCGGCTTACATAGAAAATGGCCCAGTAGAGGTTTCGCTCTGCCAGGCCATTTGCCTTCACTCAAATCATTAAAGGGAAACTTTTTTGAGTTTTTAAATATGGTGGGATTAAATGGGCTCGAACCATCGACCTCCACGATGTCAACGTGGCACTCTAACCAACTGAGCTATAATCCCAGAGAATTCGTCATTTATGTTACCATAGCCCCTTTTAAAAAGCAAGTGCTGTTTTGCTTCGGTTTGTACAAGCGTGTACGGGCGTCAAACATAGGTGATGAGAAAAGAACAAAAAAGGCAGCGTTTCTTGTCAAGGCAAAGGTGAGGATTTCCGCAGGAGATTCAACCGACCTTGACAAGGGCATAGTTACATAATAGCCAAACAATCGGCTGGAACGTCATTAGGAGAGCGGAGATTCAAACAGGCTTTAATGTGATGATTACTCTTTTTTTGGTAGCTTGCCAGCTGCTTACGGCCATCTTCCAAACTGAACATTCTTAAGCGGGAATAGAACCGCTGGGTGCCGGTACGATGCTGGCGCTCTATCATCTCTTGATAGGCCAATAACAAGTCCTGCCAACGATGCTTTTTTAACACCCGGCGCATATACTTAATCATTTTTTCGCTGATTTTACGAGGGCTGCTTTTTCGGACGACGGGATAGATTTATTAAATTTTTAGCCGTCCCCTCTCAAAGCTTCCACCATTTCTTTACCGTTTCTTCACTCATCTTAAAACGCCTTAAAACGCATTGATGTTTTTACCACGGTATGGCTTTCTCGATATCTCATCATTCGTTGACGATAATGGACTTCTCCGGGTATACTTTTCATACAGAGAACCTTCTTTCGTGGTCTGTTTTCTTTAAAGATTCAGTCTACCACATCGGTTCTCTGTTTGCCTTTTTACGGCACCTATCTGTTGTACCTCAACATGGCCTTTCCCTGTTTTTTTGATAACCAAGGGGGATCTCCATCACCACTTTCCCCTTCTCTCTTAGCCATTTTCGGTGGGCCAGATATTCGTGGTCAAAGGTCTCCACTGCCTGCCAAAAGGCCGCCTGGTGGTTTTTATGTGTAATGTGGCACAATTCATGAATAACCACATAGTCGATTACCGGTTTTGGGGTATAAAATAATCGGATGTTCAAGTTGATTCCATTTTTGCCCGTGCAGCTTCCCCAACGGCTTTTCATCTCTTTAATATGGATATAGTTAGGATTAAGGCCCATTTTATCAGACCAAAATAAGGCACGGTCTGTAATTTCCTTTTGCGCCGTGTATATCCATCTTTCTCGCTCTTCAAAAGTACCGGCCTCATATTCCTGAGCCTTTTTTTGTATGGTATTATAGCTTAAAAGGCTTTTTTCAACCTGCTTTATATGGCTGAGCAGCAACTTAAAAATGGCTTCCACATGGCTTTCTTTAGGGTACAACACCTGTATTTCAAAGGAACCTATTGGTTTAAATGCAATGGTTTTTCGTTTGCGGGGCTCAAAGTAAAAGGTGAGGAAACCGTGCTTTATGGTTTGTCGGGGTGCAGTTGCTTGTTTAAGCATCAATGGTCATAATTTTCTGTTCTTGATCGGAGCGGTAGGCATAGTCCATCATCCGGCTTAACTCGATAGCCTCTTTTGCGTCAAACACAATAGGCGCATCTTTTAAAATACCGTTAAGCCACTGGCGAATAGGCATTTCAAGGGCATCGGGCATTTGGCTTTGATCTACTTTGAGCCAGCCCTTGTCGCTTATCTTGTTGCTGCGAATCAGCACCTCTTCCCCGTCAATCATCAAGCTTCCCTCTGTTCCCATCAGCTCCAGCCGCCAAGGAGCATAAGGGGTAACAAAACCCGTTTCTAAAACAGCCAGGGCACCGCTTTCAAACTCAAAAACAGACACGGCATTGTCTTCCACATCCCCATAACCAGCGATGTTATTAAACATAGCCGCAACCCGCTTTGGCCTGCCTAAAAAATAGGCGGCTTGGTAGTTGGGGTGGGCTCCCAGATCCATCATGGCCCCCCCGCCGGCCTCCCTTTGGTTGTACCAGTAAGAAGGCAACCAATTATCACTGGCCCCTCCATGCGCGTTACGAATGCGCAAAAAAGAAATTTTACCTAAAAGACCTTGGTCAATCACATCTTTGGTATATAAAATATGGCTGGTCGTCCGCTGAGGGTAAGAGATACAAAATTTAATGTTTGCCTTTGTAATGGCTTCCTCTATTTCTTTGGCCTCGTCTAGGGTGGTCGCCAGTACTTTTTCTGTAAAAATGTGTTTGCCTGCTTTAGCCGCCTGCAAAATAACCTGCCTATGGGCGGTAGTGGGTGTATCAACTACTACTGCGTCTACATCTTCCCGCTTAAGCAGTACAGCCAAATCCTTTTCAAAATCAACATCCAGTTCTTTAGCCCATGCTTTGCCCCTGTTAGGGTCTTCATCCCATACGCATGTAATTTCCGCATCATCGTAAGCACTGATCATCTGGGCATAGTCCCTAGCATGTACGTGCCATTTTGATAGCATTCCAATACGAACTTTCATCATCGTATCCTCCTTGATTTCGCTTTTTATTACCTCATATTTTACAAGAGAGGCTGCCTTTCGTCAACGCAGCAAAAATAAACTTCTTTCCTCGCCCTTCTTATAGGTAAATTTCCTTGCCATACAGAGGATTTCTTGTTATAATCAGTTGTATGTTTATTTTGAAAGGGGTACTTAATTTCATGATTCAATCTATTGTTCAGTGGCTTTTTTCAGCCAATATGGCCGTTGCCGAAGCAGCTGCCCCAGCTGGCGGCGCTGCAGCCGGAGCAGGTGCCGAAGTAGGGCAGATGTCTGCTGCAGGCAGCTTAATTCAAATGGCAATTATGATTGTGCCAATGATTGCCATTTTTTACTTTTTATTAATCCGCCCTCAAAGGAAAAAAGACAAAAAAGTAAAAGACATGCTTGACAACCTAAAGGTTTCCGACCGTATTTGCACTATCGGCGGCATTTATGGCACCATTGTAGGCATTAAAGACGACACCTTTATCATTGCTGTTGGGCAGGATAATGTAAAGCTTGTGATTGCCCGCTGGGCCATTCGTAATGTAGAAGAAATTACCGTTGAAAATGACGGGGAGCTTTTAGCCTAAAGCTTTCATCCTGCTACTTTATAAAATTGGAGGAATACCCATGAAGCACTTTAAAACCATTCAAGCTGCCAACCTGAAAGAATCTTTAATTCACGGCGGCTGCGGCGAATGCCAGGCATCCTGCCAAAGCGCATGTAAAACCAGCTGCACCGTAGCAAATCAAAGCTGTGTAAACCAGGAAAACAAAGCTGTTTTAGGCAATAACGACGGAAAACTCAATCGCTCTTTTGGCAAATAATGTTGATGCATGCATTCATAAAAGCGGAGGGAATCCTCCGCTTTTCCTGTTGTATTTTTATTTTTAGGAGGAATTTTTTTGCTTCACCTCATTCATGCTTTAGATGAATACATTGTTCTTGATGTAGGTTCAGGGGCTGTACACGCCATTGATGAAATGACGTACCAAGTTCTATCCCATTTAAATAAGGGCCTTACAAGAGAAGACGTTATTTCCGCTCTTTTGAGCCAGTACCCTCAAAATGCCCTTGATGAAGTAATTGATGAGGTGGCTTTGCTTGAAGAAATGGGCCAGCTAAATGCCCCCCACAGCTACCAGGATGTTGACATACATAGCCCTGGTGTGATTAAGGCCATGTGTTTGCATGTTGCTCACGATTGTAACTTGCGCTGTAAATACTGTTTTGCCGGTGAAGGAGACTATCATGCTGCCGAAAAAAGCCTTCTCTCCTTAGAAGTAGGCAAGGCAGCCCTTGATTGGCTGGTTGAAAAAAGCGGCAAGCGGGTGCACCTGGAAGTAGATTTTTTTGGCGGCGAGCCCCTGCTAAACTTCCCTGTGATGAAGGCTTTGGTTGAATATGGCCGAGAGCTTGAAAAAATCCATAATAAAAAAATCAAATTTACCACCACCACCAATTGTGTGGCTTTAACTGATGAGATCATCGATTTTTTGAATCAGGAAATGGGCAATATCGTTTTGTCTATTGACGGACGGCCCCAGGTTCATGATAAAATGCGGCCTACCGCCAATCAAAAGGGCAGCTATAGCTTAATTGTGCCCAAGGCCAAACAGTTGATTGAACAACGGGGGGACAAAGAATACTATGTGCGGGGCACCTTTACCCACTACAATTTAGATTTTTCTGAAGATGTGCTCCATTTAGCCGACGCGGGCTTTGACCAGTTGTCCATTGAACCTGTTGTGTCAGACCCTTCCCTGCCCTATGCTATAACAGAAGATGACCTGCCCCAAATTGAAAAAGAGTATGATCGGCTGGCCAAGGCCTACTATAGCCGGCGTAAAGAGGGAAAATGGTTTAATTTCTTTCATTTTATGCTGGATTTATCTTCCGGGCCCTGTCTGCGCAAAAGACTTACAGGCTGTGGGGCGGGAAATGAGTATATAGCCATTACCCCCCAGGGGGATATTTATCCTTGCCACCAATTTGTAGGCCGGGAAGGCTATCAAATGGGCAACGTCCTTCAAGCTGAAGACTTTGACAAGAAAATTCAAAACACCTTTTCGCAAAATCACGTATTGAATAAGCCCACCTGCCAGAATTGCTGGGCCAAGTTTTTTTGCTCCGGCGGCTGTGCGGCTAACGCTGAAGCTTACTCAGGCAATCTGTACACCCCATACAATCTAGAGTGTGAAATGGAGCGGAAAAGGCTGGAATACGCCCTTGCCCTGGCGGTGAAAGAACAAAAAGACAAAGATAAAGAAACCATCTAGGCTCCCCTTTAATTTCTTTAAGAAGCCAATCAAAAAGAGAAGGGATCACTTCATTTCAACCCCTTCTCTTTTTGATTGCTTATTTTATATAGTCTTTTTGCTTTTCCTCAATTTCTTTTGGTAATGCCATGTTTAAAACAATCCCCAGCACGGCAGCCAGAGCCGTACCGCTAAAGGAAATCACATTTTGAGTAATCTCACCGGTTTGTGCCACAAGGCTTGTGCCCAGAGGAATATCGATGGTTGCTCCACCCAGGCCAAAAACCAGCATCACAGCCACAATAATCAAGTTTCTGCTTTTAGTAAAATCAACCTGGTTTTCAACCAGGGTACGCAAACCCACTGCTGCGATCATACCAAACAAAATCACACTGACTCCGCCCATAACGGGCCCGGGTAAAGTTTGAAGCAGAGCGCCAAACTTGCCTATGAAAGATATTAAAATAGCAAAAACTGCAGCAATGCGAAGGGTTGCGGGGTTATAGTTTTTTGTAGCTGCCAACACCCCGGTATTTTCAGAATAGGTGGTATTGGCAGGGCCGCCCATAAAGCCGCCCAACATGGTAGCCAAACCATCCCCAATTAAGGTTCGGTGCAGGCCCGGATCTTTTATAAAATTTTTGCCTACAACAGCTGAGGAGGCATTCATATCTGCCACATGTTCAACAAAGGTCACAATGGCAATGGGAGCAATAAGCATAATGGCATTTAGGGAAAACTTCGGCATAAAAAAGCCCGGCACTTGAAGCCAGCTTGCCCGAGCCACAGGCTCCATATCAACCATGCCTAAGGCCAGGGCAACAAGATAACCACCCAGAATACCGATTAAGATAGGTACCAGTTTAAAAAACCCTTTTGCAAACAAGGTTACCGCAACAATAATAATAATGGTAGCACAAGCAACCAGCCAGTTTAGCAACAGCGAAACGTTTGCAATGGGCCCAACAATGTTGTTGATGGCTGTTGGAGCAAGCATTAAGCCAATAATGATAACCATTGGCCCTGTAACAACCGGAGGGAAAAGTTTTAAAATTTTATCCGCCCCTAGTAAGTACACCAGCAGGGCCATTAGCAGATATACTGCCCCGGCTACCATAATACCGCCGGTTGCGTATGCCAAAGCTTCCTGGTAAGGGACGCTGGTCATGTTATCAGTACCGCTATACTGGATTGCCACTCTTTGGATTGCTGCTATAAAAGCAAAAGAAGAACCTAGAAAAGCCGGAACCTTGCCCTTTGTAACCAAATGGAACAAAAGAGTACCCACCCCTGCACATAAAAGTGCCATACTGGGGCTCATCCCCGTTAGCATGGGCACCAGCACCGTAGCCCCAAACATTGCAAATACGTGCTGCACCCCTAAGAGAAGATTTTTACCCAGTTCTTTTTTGTTGCCTCCCACTTCAATGCCTCCTTTAAAATTCAGCCAATAAAAAACCGCTTTAAACAAGGTTCTTTCTCAGTAACGAAGAACCTCCTTATTTGTTTTTTTATTGACACAAGTTAAATGTTCAGGCGCAGTATATCATGAACCCATTTTTTTGTAAATAATATTTGACCATTTCATCTTATAACTTTTTATAACTCTATTATACTGTTCATTTTTTCCTTTTTTGTGTATGATAGACCTACGAAGGAAAGGAGTGTTTTGTTTGCCTGATAAACGAATTATAATTTTTGATACAACCCTTCGGGATGGAGAGCAAACCCCCGGAGTCAGTTTTCATATAAAAGAAAAGATTAAAATCGCCAAAGCCCTAGAAAACTTGGGTGTTGACGTTATTGAAGCCGGTTTTGCCAATGCCAGCAAAGGGGATTTTAATGCCCTACAGGCCATTTCCAAGGCTTTGAACAAAGCGGTTGTCTGTTCTTTAGCCCGCTGTGTAAAAAGTGATATTCTGGCTGCCAAAGAAGCCCTTAAAGAGGCAAAGCACCCCCGTATTCACTTGTTTATCGCCACCAGCCCCATTCACATGGCCTCAAAATTAAACATGACCGAAGACCAGGTGTTTGACCGGGCAAAAGAAGCCATTCAAATTGCAAAAGAATATTTTACCGATATTGAATTTTCTTTTGAAGATGCCACCAGAAGCCACCTGCCTTTTTTATACCGAATGAGTAAAATGGTTGTAGAAGAAGGGGTGACTGTTTTAAATCTACCAGATACGGTAGGCTATGCCAGCGTAAAAGACTATGGGCAATTAATTGCCTCCGTTCGTAAAAACGTACCGGAAGTTGATCGTATCATTCTCAGTGTGCACACCCATAACGACCTGGGGCTTGGCGTTGCCACCTCTTTAGAAGGGCTGCTCCAAGGAGCAGGCCAGGTAGAATGCACCTTAAACGGCCTGGGCGAACGGGCAGGAAATACCCCCCTTGAAGAAGTAGTCATGAATTTACATGTGCGCAAGGATTATTACCAAATGACCAACAATGTACAGCTTGACCAGCTGTACCCTGCCAGCAAGCTTGTATCAAACCTAGCGACCATTGACCTAGCTCCAAATAAACCCATCTTGGGTTCAAATGCCTTTGCTCACCAAAGCGGCATTCATCAGCATGGGGTTTTAAACAACCCCCAAACTTACGAAATTATGGATCCTAAGCAACTAGGCATTCCACAAAATACCATTGTTTTGGGCAAGCTCAGTGGCCGCCACGCCCTAGTAGAACGAGCCATGGAGCTGGGTTTCGAACTGGCAGAAGAGGAGATTGCTCCTCTGTTTGAACGCTATAAGGAGCTGGCCGACCGAAAAAAAGACATTACCGACCGGGACATTGTGGCCCTTTTACACGAACAGCAGCTAGCCATCAGCCAAAATAATTATCGCCTCTCTTCTTTTCAGGTTTTTAGCGGCAACCGGATGACAGCCACGGCCACCGTTTCTCTTGAAAAAGACAGTAACATTAAAACCAGGGCAGCCTGTGGCGACGGGCCTGTTGAAGCCTGTTTTCAAGCCATTGACTTAATTACCCTGGTGCCCTGCAGCCTTGAAAGCTACAACTTAAAAGCTGTAACCCAAGGGCAAGATGCCCTGGGGGAGGTAACGGTAAGAATAAAGAACGGTACCCATACCATGATGGGCAAAGGGGTTAGCCCTGACATCTTGGAGGCCAGCTGTCTTGCCTACTTAAATGCCGTAAACCGGATGATTATTGCCATTGATGAAGCAAATGACCATAATTCCATTTAAAATGAAAGAATTAACAAGTGGCGAACCAGCATTTAAAAAGGTTCGCCTTTTCCTTCATACTTAACTCATGAATGAAAAGTAACAATTTCGTTTCATAATTGACATTCTTATTGATTATGCTATACTACTAGGGTCATCTGTTTGGCAAATAAAACTACTTATTTTAAACTTAAAAACTAAAGGAGGATCCTACTTTATGAAGCGTTTTGTTTCTTTGGGCCTGGTGCTGGTGCTTTTATTTACAACCGCAGCAGTCGCCCTTGCCGAGGGCACCCTTTTGGCAAATCAAGCCGACCGTAAAATTTCCCCTACGACTGCAAATGCAGACGGAACCCTTCCTGTAAACTCTGTTATTGATGGAGTGAGCCAAACCACCGGCCTGCCTTTTACCGGCCTTTATGCCCCCATGCTGGTGCAAATTTCCCTGCCTGACGGAGGCGTAGGTGGAAAAAACTCCCCTTGGGGTATTAGCAGCGGCGATGTGTTTTATGAAACCCCCCTACATAAAATGGGCCACACCCGTATGGCCGTTCTGTTTTCCGACAATGTTCCGGCAGATGTAGGTCCCGTTCGTTCTGCCCGTATTATGCATGCTGAACTTCGAGAAGAATGGGATGCAGGCTTTGTTTTTTACGGTCAGCAAGAATATAAAACCTCTAACGTAAAAGATAAGTTCGCTGAAACAGGTGCTAATCAAAAAAATATTTTATTCAGCGGCACCGCCAGAAAAAACAAGCTGGTTAGTTGGGATAATTCCTACTGGCGTGTAGACCATATTAAAACAGCCGACAACGTTGCGGCCGATGTAAAATCCCTTCAGGGGCTAATTCCTCAAGGCTATCCTTTCCCCCACCGGCCTTACTTATTTACTGATGAGTTAAATTATCAGGGAGCAGCAGCCAATACAATCAGCATTACCCAGCGGCATCCCGATTATTCCTCTGCCTTTAGCTACGATGCCGGCAGCAACACCTATACCCGCAGCGTAGGAAAGGAAAACCTTCCCTTTATTGACGAATACACCCAGCAGCCCATCGCCTTTTCCAACGTTATTCTTCAGCGTACCGACGTAAATTACAAGCGTAACGATGCCCCCCTGGTAACCTTAATCGGTTCCGGCAATGCTGATATTTTTATCGGCGGCAAATACATTGCAGGCTATTGGGTGCGCACAGGCATGGATCAGCGGACTGCCTTTTTTGACGAAAGCGGAAACGAGCTTCAATTACAGCGGGGAAAGACCTTTATTTCAATTTTAGACCACGCTACAGAAGCCAGCTACCAATAGTAAGCAGCATCATAGAAACCCCCGGCAGGAAAGAGATATTCCTAGCCGGGGGTTTTATCATATATGCGATTTGGTTTCTATGCTAATACCTTATCTAATATAACCCCGCCTAGGCACTCTTTTCCCTGGTAAAAAACAATGCTCTGTCCCGGGGTCATGGCTCGCTGGGGTTTTAAGGCCCTCACCTCTACGCTGTTGTCTGCCTTTAAAGTTACTACAACCTCCTGGTCCGGCTGGCGGTAGCGGTATTTAGCCGTACAGCTAAAACTTTCTCCTGGCTTATTAACCGGCGCTGTGCCTCTAATCCAAGTAGGATCAATCCCCCTTGCCAGGCTGCTGTACAGGTTGGGATGGTCATCCCCCTGCCCTACAATAAGCCGATTGTTTTTCAAATCCTTTTCAAGTACAAACCAGCTGCGGCCATCTCCCCGGCCGCCGATACCCAGCCCTTTGCGCTGGCCGATGGTATAGTACATCAGCCCGTCATGCCTGCCCATTGCTTCACCCTCTTCATTTATCATATCCCCCGGCTGAGCAGGAAGATACTGCTGCAAAAACTGCTTGAAATTTCGCTCGCCAATAAAACAAATGCCTGTTGAGTCTTTTTTAGCAAAAGTGGGTATACCTTCTTTTTCAGCAATTTCCCGTACTTGGCCCTTGGTTAAGTGTCCTACAGGGAACAGCGCCTTTGAAAGCTGTTGCTGGTTGAGCATGTATAAAAAATAGCTTTGATCTTTATTGATATCTTCCCCCCGCAGTAAACTGCAACTTTGGTCATCGTGAGTACCTTGCTGCACAAAATGCCCTGTGGCAATTTTTTCTGCCCCAAGGCTCATGGCAAAGTTTAAAAAGGCCTTAAACTTAATTTCTTTATTGCACAGCACATCCGGGTTGGGGGTTCGCCCCAGGCGGTATTCGCTTAGGAAATGAGAAAATATCCTCTCCTGGTACTCTTTTGAAAAGTTAACACTGTAATAAGGAATATCAATGGTGTTACATACCTGCATCACGTCATTCCAGTCGTTTTCGGCTGTACAAACCCCATTTTCATCCTCTTCTTCCCAGTTTTTCATAAATACGCCGACTACATCATAGCCCTGCTTTTTCAGCAGCAAGGCCGCCACGGAAGAATCGACACCGCCGGACATTCCAACTACAACTCGCATTTAAATCCTTTCCCTTTCTAAAAGCCTTTCAAATACCTTTTCAAAGGCTTCCTCTCCCACCTGTTGAGGGTTGTTCGTACCGTTTACCAAAACAAAGCGGCTGGGGTCTTTCTCAATAATATCTTCATAAGCCTTTTGCACCCTTGCATGAAAGGCCATTTTTTCAATTTCAATCCGGTCAAGGGCCGTGGCCTGTTTTCGCCTTTCAAGAGATATTTCATGATCGATTACCAGGTAAACGGTAGCATCAGGCATCCGTCCGGCAACAGCCATTCTGTTAATTTCTGCCACTTCTTTAACACCCAATTCCCTGCCGCCTCCCTGGTAAGAAATGCTGGAATCGACAAAGCGGTCACATAAAACCAGCTTGCCTTTTTTTAAATTGGGTTTTATCACTTCTTCAACATGCTGGGCTCTGGCAGCGGCGTAAAGCAAGGCTTCACAAGCAGCTGTCATACCCACGTTTTTAATGTCAAGCACTAAATTCCTAATCTTTTCCCCAATGGAGGTTCCCCCGGGTTCCCTTGTTTTAACCACATCAAAGCCCCACTTGATCAGCTTTTTTTCAAGAAGCGCAACTTGGGTGCTTTTACCGCTGCCATCTACCCCTTCCATGGTTAAAAAGTAGCCAGGTACCCTCAGGCCACCAGCCTTTGGCAGCAGCATTTCGCTCAGTTCTTCCACCGTATGGCAAATGTGGCCCGCCCCGGCTTGAGTAAGCTCCTGTTCATCTCCATAGCCATAGGTTACACCAATCGCATCTATTTGGTTTTCATTAGCCCCAATGATATCAAACTTTCTGTCTCCTACCATGGCGGCGTTTTTGTATGAGTTACCGCCCAAAGCTTTTTGAATCAACTCTTTTTTAGAGGAGCTGTGGTCTTGCTCGTGAATGCCAACCACTTTATCAAAAAAATGATCAAGGCCAAAGTACTTTAAAATGCTTTCCGTAGGCTCTTGAGGTTTTCCTGTGGCAATGCCAAGATATACCCCCTGTTTTTTTAGTTGGTATAACAAAGCGCGGATCCCCGTATACACAGCGTTTTCATACTGACCAAGGGTATTGTAGCGCCTGCGGTAGTACCCAATGGCTTCCTTGGCCTCCTCTTCGTCAAGGCCAATAAAGTGCTTGAAAGAATAGAACAAAGGGGGGCCAATAAAGCTTTTTAACAGTTCAAAGTCCTCTACTTTCCTTCCCATCATCTCAAGAGCATAGGCAGCACTGTTCATAATCCCTTCTTCAGACCGGGTTAAGGTTCCATCTAAATCAAAAATCACCGCATCGTATGGCAACATGTTTTTCCCTCATTTTTCTTTATTCTTGTACACAGCTGATTGAGCCGTTTTTAATGCCAAAGGCGTTCTCTTCTTTAAGATGTAAAAGCCTTTGAGCCATGTTTTCGCTTACTTCCTCCCCAGGGAGCAGCCAAGGAATGCCCGGAGGATAAGCCCCTACAGCGCTGGCACAAATTCGTCCCTTAATTTGGCTTAGGTTTACCCATTTTTTTGGCCCAAGAGCTGCCGAGCGAATGTCCATTTGAACTCTGTTTTTTTCAAAAAGAATAGCCGGTGTTCTTGCTGCTTTTCTGCTAGAGCCAGGCTTTGTTTCCTTTAAGGCTGTAAGAAGTTTTTTAAAAGTTACCGCCGGCGTCATCACCGAGGGCATACATACAATTCGCTCATCATCGGCCATTTCTACATCAATTCCCTGGTGGTACAATTGTTCCAATAGGGTAAAACCTCCTTGGGGTGCCGTAATGACCATTTTAAAAGGGTCAAAGATCAAGCCTTCTTTTTTCCATAGGGCAAAGGCATTTTTGTACGGGGTTTGTTTAAGATTGGTAAAAAAACCTTCTATTTGAACCTTTAGTTCTCCAAGAGCCTCTTCCCCTTTTTCCTCCATCCATGCCCTACCCCTGTCTAGAGAAGCCATGATAATAAAAGAGGGGCTAGAGGTCTGAACCATTTGTAGACATTGGGTCAGAGCATCCCCGTCTATGTTATGGCCGTAATGAAGCCAAGCTCCCCCTGTTAAAACGGGAAGGGTTTTATGAGCCGACTGAACCCATATATCTGCCCCATTGGCACTGGCCCCCTTAATTGGTTCCTGCCAATTTAAGTGGGCTCCGTGGGCTTCGTCTACTAAAACCAGCTGCCCTTGTTTTTTTGCCAATAAAATAATTTCATCTAAGTTGATCATGTGGCCGTAATAATCCGGCCGGGTAATAAAAACCCCTTTGGCCTTGGGACACTCCTTCATAACGCTCACATAATCTTCTTGGGTATAGTAATAATAATTGTCGCAGGTCCTCCGAGGATATACATATACTGGTTCTGCCCCGGCTAAAATGCAGCCGTGAATAACGCTATGATGGGCCCCTCTTGGTAGAATGATTTTTTTCCCAGGCCTTAGGGTGTAAAGAATCATGGCTAAAATACCGGCAGTAGAGCCTCCGGTGAGCAGAAGAGTTCCTGCGGCCTTGGCTGCCTTGGCCATAAGCCGCTGGCCTTGTAAAATGCCCCCCTTGGGCTCGTACAAATGGTCGGTGTTCATCACCTCGGTGGTGTCAAGGGCGTACACTTCCTGCCACATTCCCCCAGGCGCAAAGCCATGGTGACCCGGCATGTGAAAAGAGCAGCGGTCTTTTTGATTTTGAAGCATTTGTACAATTGGTTCTTTCATGCCCTTCTCCTTCATATCCAAGGTTTTTGCCCAGCCACTGCCACCAAACATTCATCTATTGCCAGATTTTGTTTAGGTACTTAAAACCTGAACATAGAAAAACCCTGCCAGAGGCAAGGTTTAATTCAAAACAGGCGTTAATTCCCATCCTGGGCTTGGCTTGCTTCCATCTGTTTTTGCGCTTCCAGAAACCACTCTGGTGTTTCTTTAGAAATGTTTTTCATTAAATAGTCAATAAACTTTACCGCGTTGTCGTTGTTTCCGCTGCGATACAATACACACAGTACCTTGTCGGAAGGGTCGATACCATAATCCAGCCAGCCCTTATATTCCCAAATAGGCACCCCTAAAAGCACCGGCGTTTCACTCTCGTCCTCTTCAATGGTCAGGGTATAGCGGCTCATGTCTTCTTGGGGCCGTTGAAGGGCACCGCTTTTAACATACTCATCCAGGGGCAAAAAAGCCCCTTGTTTACCAAAGTTGTAAAAATCGCTATAACTAAGCATATACACATCCGCTTCCCCTGCCATAATGTATACAGAAAGCTGCATATTGCCATATACATCCGTGCCGCCTTCGCTTCCCATTAAAATTGCGGCAGACACCTGTTCCATATCGGGCAGGGCTTCCTGCCAAATAACAGCCATCAACTCATCCATCCTTTCCTGGGTCGCCCCAGGAGCGGTGGCATAAAATTCAATTTTTTTATTTTCTGGCGGCCGATAAGCAGTGGTGGTATATAATAAGTCCCAGCCAAAAATAGACACCAGAATCAACAAAGCATACTTCCACCAGCCATAGGCAAAGTGGTTTTTAACCGCTTTTTTTGTAACGGGTGTACGTAAAGCCACTTTCATTTCCCCTTTATTGCTCTAAAAGAGCCGTTTTAGTCCCTGGGCTTCATTGTGGGAAAGAGCATAACGTCTCGGATGGAAGTGTTATTGGTTAAAAGCATAACCAGCCGGTCCAGTCCAAAGCCCAAGCCTCCTGTAGGGGGCATACCATACTCTAGGGCTGTAATAAAATCCTCGTCTACTTGGGCTTCAATACCCTGAGCCTTGCGAGTAGCCACTTGCTCTTCAAAACGCCGACGCTGGTCAATAGGGTCGTTTAATTCCGAAAAGGCGTTACCCATTTCCGTGCCGCAGATAAAAAATTCAAAGCGCTCGGTTAAGTCGGGCTGGCCGGGCTTTCTTTTGGCCAAGGGTGAAATATCCACCGGGTAATCAATGATGAAAGTGGGCTGAATAAGAGTATCTTCTACAAAGGCATCAAAGAGCTCTGACAAACAGTCCCCCCGCTTGGCGGTGGGTTCTACTTTTACCCCTTTGCTTTTACAGGCTTCCCTGGCCTGTTCATCGCTTTGCCAGTCGAAATAATCTACCCCGCTACGCTGTTTTACAGCCTCCGCCATGGTCATTCTGGGCCAGGGAGCTTTTAAGTCCACTTCGTGTTCACCATAGGGTACTTTGGTACTGCCCAAAGCCTGAATGGCTACGTATTCATATAGCTCTTCCACAAGGGCCATAATGGCCTCGTAATCTACATAGGCTTCATATAGCTCTACACTTGTAAATTCGGGATTATGGGTGCTGTCCATTCCCTCGTTTCTAAAAATACGGCCCACTTCATACACCTTATCAAAACCGCCAACAATTAAACGCTTTAAATAAAGCTCAGTTTCAATACGTAAAAACATATCAATATCCAAGGTGTTGTGGTGGGTTTTAAAGGTTCTGGCAGCGGCCCCTGTTTCAATGGTGTGAAGAACAGGGGTATCTACTTCTAAAAAGCCTCGGCTGTCTAAAAACTCCCTGACGGAAGCAATAATTTTTGAGCGTTTGCGGAAGGTCTCCCGCACCTCGGGGTTTACAATCATATCCACATAACGCTGACGGTAGCGCAAATCCATATCCTTTAAGCCGTGGAATTTTTCCGGCAACGGCTTTAAGCTTTTGGTCAGCAAAACCACTTCGCTGGCGTGAACGGAGATTTCGCCTTTTTGGGTTCTAAAAACAATACCCGAAACACCGATAATATCCCCAATGTCCATGGTTTTAAATGCTGTATATTCATCTTGGCCAATGTCGTCCCGCTTAATATACACCTGCATGGTACCCTGGCTGTCTAAAATATGGGCAAAAGAAGCCTTACCCATCACCCGTTTAGAGATCATGCGTCCGGCAATATAAACCCTTTGGTTTTCAAGGGCATCAAATTGACTGATAATTTCATTGCTAAAGGCGCTCACAGGGTACTTTACCAAGGCATAGGGATCCTTTCCCTCTGCCTGCAGGGCCTTGAGCTTTTCTCTGCGAATACCTTCCTGCTCACTTAACTCCTGAATGGATAACATTTCCTGGTCATGATTGGGCACTTTTATTCCTCCTAGTGCTTATTGACGTGCTATTTTTAAAATTTTGTAAACAATTTCACCTGCGGGCACCTGAATAGACACCTTGGTACCTTTTTTAGCCCCCAGCAGTGCCGCCCCAATCGGGCTTTCGCTTGAAATTTTATTGGTGTAAGGGTCGTTTTCCCTGGCACCTACAATTGAAAAGGCTTCTTTCTCACCGGTTTCTAAATCCTCAACGGTTACCGTTGTGCCAATGCCCACCTTGTCTGTTTTAATGTCGCCATCTTCCAGTACAACAGCATTACGGAGGACTTCTTCAATTTCTAAAATTTCGCTTTCAATGGCCGCCTGCTCTTTTTTTGCCTCGTCATACTCGGCGTTTTCGCTCAAGTCCCCAAAGCTTCTGGCAATAGCAATTTGATCGGCAATTTCGTTTCTTTTGACTGAAATCAGGTATTCCAATTTTTCTTGTATCTCTTGAAACCCTTTTTTCGTAAATACGTTTTTCATGTTTTCTTTTTTCTCTTGAGACATATTGATTCTCCTCTCATAACAAAGCTAAAAACACTTGCTATTTTTTGAGTCTTCGTATATAAAAGTAAGAAGCAGCGCTTTTGGAAAAAACCAAGAACGTTGCTTTCTTCTTAACCGAAATCTTCTTGTGTGTTACAGTAACACGTGGGTATTATACGCCATTAGCCCTGTATTGTCAATTCATTATTGGGCAAAAAGCCTTCAAATATCTGCATTTGGTACTTTTCTTTTACCAGTTTATAGGCATTTGGGTCTTTTACCGTCCAAGCCACCAAAGGAACTCTAAAAAAGTTCTTCATGAGCCATAATGATATATTGTTATCATAAAAAAATTCATAGGCCACAAAATCCGGCCTGGACAAAAAATTCAGCAGCATGTATTTAAGCACAAAGGTTAAAGGGGGCCCAGCCCCTTCGCCCTGTTTGCCCATGGCCAATTGGCCCCTGATAACCTTGGGAGCATTTTTTTTAAACCAGCGCATTAAGCGGGGGTCAAAGGATTCTACACAGTACCCCCCCTTATAATCGGCCAATTCTTCATAAACCTGCCGGGCCAGCTCATCGCCCCCTTGGCTGGTTTTTTTTATTTCAATAATCAGAGGTACCCGCCCGTCAACCAGGCGCAAAACCTGTTTGAAAGTGGGAATACCCTCCTCACTTGAAAAAAGTTTAAGGTTTTTTAACTGGTCATAGTCCGCATCCCGAACGTTTTTTTCTATACCACAAAGGCGCAGTAAATCATCATCATGGAAAACAACCAGCACCCCGTCCTGGGTTTTTTGCACATCCAGCTCAATGCCATAGCCTTGAACTACCGCCCGTTTAAAAGCCAGCATCGAGTTTTCAGGAATTCCCTTTCCCCGGTCATGAAGCCCCCGGTGGGCATAATCCCAACCGTAAAGGCTGCTGATATTTTTGCGCCGCAAAGAGGGGGCAATTAAAAAGATATACACCAGCACAATGCCGGCCAGGATGTTAAAAATCATCTTAATCTTCTCCTCCGGCAAAAGCTTCAAGCGTACCCGGTTTAGGGGGCCTGTTGTCCCCATGCTTAGTTAAGGTAATCGTAATAAATGAAATGGCCACCATCAAGGCTGCATAGGGAAAGAGGGTTTGGTAACCAACATGCTGTAAAAGGTAGCCTGATAAAATAGGAGTGGCTATTTGAGCCGCCATGGAAAAGGTATAGTAATAACCCGTATACGTGCCTACGGTGCTGCCCTTGCCCAGTTCTACCACCATGGGGTAGCTGTTTACGTTAATGCAGGCCCAGGCGGCTCCCACCATGGCAAAAAGTACATACAACCAGGGTGTAATGCCCTGAACGGTTGCCCCAATAGCAAAGCAAAGGGCCAGCAGAATAACCCCGAACTGAATCATCCGTTTACGGCCAAATTTTGACGAGAGCATGCCTACAGGCAAAAAAGCAATGGTGGCTCCGGCAGTTGCAACCATTAAGTACATAGAAGCATTGCCGATCCCTTCACCCCATTGGTGGGCAACGTATTTACTAAAGGAGCTGGTAACGGCGTTATAACCCATAAACCAAAAGAACACAGAAACTAAAATTAAAATCATGCTCTTTTTAACAGGGCCTGTTAACTTATCGCCGCCTTTTTCCTCCTCTTCTTCCCTTTCAATGTAGCCTTGATCTGCCAGCTGCTTTTTAACCTTATTCTCCTTAATGGTAAAAAAGAGAATGGCTACCGAGATTAGCATGAAGATGGCTACGGCAATAAACACGCCCTGATAGTTTTCCATTTGGCCATCTGTTCGCATCTGAGGAGTGATGTTTTGAACCAACAGAGATATCATGGCCAAGGAAAATAGGCCCCCTACGGTGCCCATGAGGTTAATCACCGCATTGGCTTTAGAGCGAAGAGGTTTTGGAGTTAAATCGGGCATCAGGGCCACTGCAGGGGAGCGGTAAGTACCCATAGCAAATAAGAGCAGCCCTAAAGTAATACAGTACCAGAGAAGGTTTTGCATTTGGTTAAAGATGGGCAGCAGCACCATTAAAATGGCCGCCATTATGGTACCCACCACGATAAAGGGCATCCGCTTGCCGATACGGGTATTGGTTTTATCCGACAGGGCTCCGAAAAAAGGCAGTAAGAACAACGCCAGTACATTATCAGCTGCCATAATATACCCTGCAATGGAATCGCTGATGCCAAAGGAATATTTAAGCATCATTTGCACGGTGGTATCATACAGCTGCCAAAAGGCCGATATACTCATAAAAGCAAAGCCAATTAAAAAGGTTCGTTTATAATTTAGTTTCATCTTCCCACTTCCTTTTTATGTAGTTTAAAGGTATTGCCTGTAGTATACATCCTTTTTGAGCCCCTGGCAATGGATAACCTCCTTTAGGCCATTGGATTTCTATTGTGTTTTTCGCCTTACATTTGTTATAATGGTTCGAATGAATAAATGAGGTGCCCTATATGAAAAAAATTGCCCTGTTAGCCACCGGCGGAACCATTGCATCCGTTCCTTCCAGTGCCGGCTTAGTACCTGAGCTTACTGCCCAGGGGATGATTGAATACTGCCAGCTTGACCAAAGCTATGCCATGCAGCCGGTGGATGTGTTTTCCATGGATTCCAGCAACATCCAGCCCGAAGAATGGTGCCAGCTGGCCGGCAGTGTAAAAGAAGTACTCGCTGGCTGCGACGGCGTGGTGATTACCCATGGTACCGATACCATGGCCTATAGTGCCGCCGCCCTTTCCTACTTATTATATGGCCTTGAAAAACCCGTTATTTTAACAGGCTCTCAGCTGCCCTTGCTGGCCCCCTTGTCCGATGCCCCAAGCAATTTACAGCATGCCTGTGCCGTGGCCGCTCAGGGAGTTGCCGGGGTTTATGTGGTATTCCACCATAAAATTATTGACGGCACCCGGGCCGTTAAAACCAGAACCACTAGCTTTAATGCCTTTGACAGCATTAATGCCCCCCTGGCCGGCAATATTGATAGTGCCGGTATTCACTTTGACCACCCCCAGCAAATGTTCTATTCTAAAAAACTTACCCCCCTATCGGATTTAGATTCCAGGGTGTTTTTACTAAAAGTCTTTCCCGGTACCCAGCCGGATATTTTTGACTGGATTATCAAGGCCGGCTACCGGGGCATTGTGCTTGAAGCCTTTGGCCTTGGCGGCCTTCACTATATTCGCCGCAATTTGGTTGATAAGCTAAAGCAGCTGAATAAGCATGGTATTTTTGTCCTGGTAGTCACCCAATGCTATTATGAAAAAGCGGATTTAACCATTTACGAGGTGGGCAACCAGCTTCTGTCCAGCCACATTATTTCTGGGGGGGATTTAACCACCGAGGCCGCCGTAACCAAAATGATGTGGGCCTTGGCCCAGGATGATCCCCAGGAGTATTTAACAATGGAAGAATATCCACCCCACCTCCAAAGCAGTTAGGATGAATACCTATGAAAACCACCAAAACCAATGCCATGCGCCTGCTTGACCAGGCCAAGGTGCCCTACAATATTAAAACCTTTACCTATGCTGAAGATGATTTTGACGGAAACCATGTGGCCGATGTGATTGGCCTGCCCCAAAACCAGGTATACAAAACCCTTATTGTGCAAGGGGAAAAACATGGCCCTGCAGTTTTTTGCATCCCCGTAAACCAGGTGTTGGATTTAAAAGAAGCCGCCGCCCTTTTAAAAGAAAAAAAAGTGACCCTCTACCCTGTGGGAGGGCTTCTTACCTTAACAGGCTATGTACGGGGTGGCTGCTCTCCTGTGGGGATGAAAAAGCACTTCCCCACCTTTTTCCATCAGGACTGCTTGCACCACAGCATCATTGCCGTAAGCGGCGGGGCCCGGGGGGTGCAAATCCTCCTGGCACCCAAGGATTTAATGGCCATCACCAGGGGCAGGGTTATGACTGGAGCCTAGCCCCTTTTTTATTTTATCTGTTTTTTCACCTTTTCTCATGGAAAAAGTGTATATAAATAATCTTTTAACTTCAAGGAGGATTTTTTTGAATATCCATTTGCATATACATCAGTTAACCCCTCATCATAAGGGCACAAAGGCCTGGATTTTTGGCAGGTTTATAGCCCTTGCACAAACAGGGCAAGAAATAGAATTGCTGATGGAGGATACCGCCAAAGGCACCCCCTGTGTGGCGGTTTTCCCCTCAAGGCCTCCTTTTATGTCCCTTTTGGCGTTGGCAGAGCCTGCTTTTTTCATCGGGATTTACGGTACCATTCACCCTTATCCCCTAACTGAAAGCAGCCCTGTTTATATTTACACCATCACAGGGGAAGAAATTGCCCTTTGGGATAAAAAAGGAAAAGAGATTTTTCAGTCTCTTCCAAAGGGCGAAGGCAGCCAGCCTTCTTTTGCTGCCTTTATAAAAGAAGATAAGGCAAAAAAAGATAAACCCTCCTCCTCTGATTTTTTGCCTCCCCTTATCGTTATGAAAACAGCCGAAGAAGCCAGCCTGTTTTTTACGCTAAAGGAAGTTCAGCTCCTTTGTTATAAGCTTTTCGCCATGGTGGATTTCGCCTCTCTGGTTTTAAAATTCCCCTCTTTTACAGGCGATGATGATAATGAAAAAGCCGCCCCTTACCCTCTGCGGGAGGATGTTCCCCAAAGCCTATATACCTCCCAGGAAATTTTAGCCCAGGGGCGCTATATAAAAGATTCTTTTTTTAAAGTACCCACCCCATTTTTAACGGAGGACCAGTAAATTGCAAAATCTCCTTCACCTATCCATTGCCCAGCTTTTACAGGGCTATAAGCAAAAAGCCTTCAGCCCAAAAGAGGTGTATGAGGCTTATCAAAAGCAAATTACAAAAATGGAGCCTGCTATAAACAGCTATATTACAATAACGAAGGGCCAAACGGAGGATGTGTTTCGCCCTTCCGGCCCCTTGGGGGGAATCCCTTTTTCCCTTAAGGATAATATTTGCACAAAAGGCATTGCCACCACCTGTGCCAGCAGGCTGCTAAAGGATTTTACCCCCTTTTACAGTGCCACCGTTTACCATAAGCTTCTACAAGCCGGGGCTGCCCTCCTTGGCAAAAATAACATGGATGAATTTTCCATGGGGGCCACCACCGAGTCCTCTTTTTTTGGCCCCAGCAAAAACCCCTGGAATATTAGTCATGCCCCCGGCGGCTCCTCCGGGGGCGGGGCCGCAGCAACAGCAGCCTTTACCACTCCCCTCGCCTTAGGTTCCGATACGGGGGGCTCTATCCGCCAGCCTGCCTCCTTTTGCGGGGTGGTTGGCTTTAAGCCCAGCTATGGCTGGGTATCCCGCTATGGGCTGATAGCCTTTGCCTCCACACTGGACCAAATCGGCACCTTTACCAAAACCGTTGAAGATTGTGCCCTGGTCATGAACACAATGGGTGGGCAGGATGAAAAGGACGCCACTACCCTAACAGATGCCCCTTCTATTGGCACCTCTCTTTCTCAGCCTGTAAAGGGGTTAACCATTGGCATACCCAAAGAGCTTATGAGCATCCCCATGGCCCCGGCCATCACCAAGGCCTGGGAGGAGGGGATAAGGCTTTTTACCTCCCTCGGGGCAAAAATAAAAGAAATTTCTCTGCCACTTTTGCCTTACCTGCCCAGTGCCTATTACATTATTTCCTCTGTGGAAGCCGCTTCCAACCTGGCCCGCTTTGACGGCATCCCTTTTGCCGGCAACCCTGAGGCTATGGATGCTGCCCACCTTCGCAGCCTGGGTTTTGGCAAGGAGGTTAAGCGTCGTATTATGCTGGGCACCCTTATGGCAGGCAAAGAATACCAAGATCTTTATTACAAAAAAGCCCTAAATACCGCAGAGCAGCTTAAAAAAGACCTGGCTGAAACCTATATGGAATGCGATGCCATTTTATCTCCCGTAAGCCCTGCCACTGCCCCCCTTTTAGGCCAGCAGCAGGAGGAGGCCACCAAAGACCACCCGGGGGATATCTTCACCATTCCCGCCAACCTGGCCGGCCTGCCCGCCCTTAGCCTGCCCTTTGGCTTTGATAACGAGGGCTTGCCGGTGGGGCTGCAGCTAATGGGGGCCTTTGGAAAGGATAGCAAGGTATTGCACCTTGGCCATGCAGCAGAAAAAGCATTGGCCTTTCCTTTTTGGGAGGTGGAAAAACGATGGGCATAAACCAAAATACAGTTCCCTTTCAAATGGTTATCGGCCTTGAGGTTCATGTGGCCCTTAACACAAAGAGCAAGCTTTTTTGCCCCTGCCCCACTGCCTTCAAGGCCCCGCCCAACAGCCAGTGCTGCCCTGTTTGCCTGGGTATGCCCGGCAGCCTGCCTACCCTTAACCAAAAGGCTTTGGAACTGGCCATAAAAGCGGGGTTGGCCACCCACTGCACCATCCATTCCCAAAGTGCCATGGTTCGCAAACATTACTTTTACCCCGACTGCCCGAAGGGCTATCAAATTACCCAGGGGGATCAGCCCCTGGCCGAAGAAGGTTATATCACCCTTTTTCCCGGCAGCGAAAAGGAGAAAAACATCCCCATTGCCCGTATTCATATAGAGGAGGACGCGGGTAAATCCATCCATGATGAGAAGCGCCACGAAACTTTATTAGACTTTAACCGCAGCGGCATCCCTTTAATCGAAGTGGTTTGTGCCCCGGTGATTCACAGCCCTCAAGAGGCGGTGGCTTACTTAAAAACCCTGCGCAGCACCCTTATCTACGCCGGGGTGACCCAGGGTAGAATGAACGAAGGAGATTTTCGCTGTGATGTAAACCTGTCTATCCGCCCTGTTGGTGCCGACAAACTGGGACAGCGCCGGGAAATTAAAAACCTTAACTCCTTTCAAAGCGTGCAGGAAGCCATTTTGGCTGAATTCCAAAACCAGGTGGCCTTAATAACCCAAAACAAAGGTATTTTGCCCCAAACCTTAGGCTTTAATCAAAAAACCAAAAACCTGTACCCCCTGCGCAGTAAAGAAGCCGCCGGAGATTACCGCTATATCCCCGAAGGGGATTTGCCCCCCATTACACTACCCCCAACCGCCGTCCAAAAAATTAAAGAAGCCCTTCCCCTGTCTTTTCAGGCTTATTGGGCTCTGTTACTAAACCGCTATGGGCTCACCCCTTATCAGGCTGAGCAGCTGTTGGCGGAAAAGGCCCTGGCCGATTACTTTATCGCCGCCGCCCAAGACACCTCCGCCTACCAAACGCTGGCCAATTTGATGATGACTCATGTGCTGGCCTTACAGCCGAATGTTGATGCCCTTATGGCCATAGCTCCCAACCATTTGGCCAAACTTGCTCAGCTGCTGGCTGAAGAAGCCATTACCTCCTCCACGGGCAAAAAATTAATAGTTCTTATGGCCAAAGAACCCATAGACCCTGAAAACTATGTACAAGAATATAATCTTTTACAAATAAATGATGAGGCGTTTTTGCGTTCCATTGTCCTTCAAGTTCTGGATGAAAACCCCCAAATGGTTGCCCATTACCATAAAGGCAAAACCAATGTGGTAAAAAGCCTCATGGGCAAGGCCATGGCCCTAACTCAAGGCAAAGGAAACCCCCAAAAGTTAAAAACATTATTTGTCACCAATCTGACACAATATTGAGTGGCTATTTGTTAAAACCGATTGTGCGGCTTAATTTGCGGCTAAAAATGCTACTGCACCTACAGAATGATGTTATTTTATAAAAACGACCACAAGTATGATATAATTAAAAATCGTAAAACCAATTATTTAGAAACGGAGGGATATGAAATGGTTGAACACCATAACAGCAATGCAATCAAGATAAAGAAAGGTGGCCTCAGCCAACAACAGCGCCCTTCTTTTCCCAAACGGGCCGTGGTTACCGCAGGAATGCCCTACGGCAACAAGGCCCTGCATTTTGGCCATGTGGGAGGCCTGTTTATCCACGCGGATATTTATGCCCGCTTTTTGCGGGACCGCATTGGCAAGCAAAACGTTATATTCGTATCCGGCACCGATTCCTACGGTTCAGCCATTGAAGCAGATTATGAAAAACTGGTTCAAACAGGAGATTTTAAAGGAACCATTGAAGATTTTGTGCGCATGAACCACGAAAAGCAAAAAGCTGTACTTACACAGTACGGCATTGACCTTGATTTATACGGTGCCTCGGCCCTGGATGAGGGAGGCAATATCCATCATAAGCTATCTAAAGAGGTATTTGATGCCCTGTACAGTAAGGGCTACTTAACCTATTTGGGCACAAAACAGTTCTACGATCCCCTTCAAAAAATATACCTAAACGGCAGGCAGGTCACCGGCCGCTGCCCCATACAAGGGTGTAAATCTGAAATCGCCTATGCCGATGAGTGCGCCCTTGGCCATCAGTTTAGCCCGGAAGAGCTGATTGCCCCTGTTAGTGCCTTATCCGGTGAAGTACCTCAATTGGTAGAAGTAAAAAACTGGTACTTTGATTTAGAAGCCTTTCATCCTTTTATTGAGGCCTTTAAAGATACCCTGGCCCAGGACCCCACCACCCGTAAATACTTGGTATCGGTTATTGAGGAATATTTAAAATCTCCCTCCATTTACTTAAAACGGGAATTTTTAGACAGCCTTGGCCGCCTAGGGGAAACTCTGCCTCCCTTTGAGGTAATCGACGAGGAAAAGCCCTCGGTGGAACTGGTTTTTACTACCCTGGATGAGCGAAAAAAAGCCGTCGACCTTCTGCGCAAAGAGGGCACCCGCTTTAGAACAGGCAAAACCCTGGTGCCCTTTCGCATATCCGGCAACGTAGCCTGGGGCATTCCCATACCTGAATATAATGATGTTAAAGGCTTAACCTTTTGGTGCTGGCCTGAATCCCTGTGGGCCCCTATATCCTTTACCAAAACCGTTTTAAGGGATAAGGGCCTTGAGGATGAGGCTTATAAAGATTGGTGGCACAGCAAAGAGGCCAAGGTGTACCAATTTATTGGGGAAGACAATATTTATTTTTATTCTGTGGCCCAAACAGGGTTGTTTATGGCCCTGCAGGAAGGAGACACCCCTTCCCCTTCCCCGCCCCAGGGGGATTTGCAGCTAACCACCGTGGTGCCAAACCGCCATGTATTGTATATGAAGAAAAAAGCCTCCTCTAGCGGCGAAGCCAAGCCCCCCAAGGCAGAAGAGCTCCTTAAGGTCTATTCCAAAGAACAGCTGCGCCTTCACTTTTTTCATATGAACCTTGGGGTAAACAGCATAGGTTTTGCCCCTAAAGCGTTTTTGGAGCCGGAGAAAAAAGGGGAGTATGACCCTGTGGTGTACGAGGGGAACCTGATGACCAATATTTACAACCGCTTAATCCGCTCCTGCTTTTATACCCTGCAAAAATACTTTGACGGCTATTTGCCCCTCCTGCCTGTTACCCCTATTATAAAAGAAGAAGCAGACGATTTGATTATTGCCGTTGAAAATGCCATGTACCGCTTTGAATTTAACAAAACCTTTGAACTGATGGACCAATATTTGCGCCAGCGGAACAAGTACTGGGCAGAACAGTCAAAAAAAGCGGAAACCCGGGAGCAATGGGCGCAGCTGTTGGTAGATTCCTTCCACGCTGTACGTACGGCCTTAACCCTTTTGCACCCCCTAACCCCCCAGGGAACAGAAGGAGTAAGGGACTATTTGCATATTGATGAAAGGATTTGGGATTGGCAGTATATTTTTGAACCCCTCCCCTTCTTTTTTGAAAAAAGCGAAAGCCATCAGATGAAGTTTTTAGAGCCCCGGGTTGATTTTTTTGAAAAGCCTCACAGCCAGTATGATAAATAGGAAATAGCCTGTAGATGCCGTATTAAATCAGTTTATAAGGGGTTAATATCAAAAAAACCATTTATAAATACCAAAGCGTCATAAAAGCCTGCAACTAAAATGTGCAGGCTTTTATGATGCTGCTATCTTTACCCTACCCACCTTAGGGTGCCCATGTTTCCATCAATGGCATAGGTACCCCCTAAGGCCAAGGTCATTTTAGGGCTCAGATGGCCGGCCTGTACCTGGGCTAAAACGGGCTTGCCAAGGGGTAGTAAAATATCGGCAAAAATTTCCTCAAGGGCAAGGCCGTATGCCTCATCTTCCACTGGGCAATTAGTAAAGCCCCCTAAAACAATACCGGCACAGTCATCTAGCTTCCCCGCCAGCTTTAGGTGGGTTAACAGCCTGTCAATGCTGTAGGTTTTCTCCCCTACGTCTTCCAAAAAAAGAATTTTTTCTTTGGTATCTATTTCGTAAGGGGTGCCTAAGGTATGGGCCACCAAGGTTAAGTTACCACCGGTTAAGGGGCCTTGGCCCGCCCCCTTGCAAAGCACCTTATAAGGTGTGTCAGGTGGATTATGTACTTGCCCAAGGGGAGCTTTTGCGCTAATTGCCTGCCATAAGCCGGTAATGGTATAACTGTCCTTCTCCGGCTCCATGGCATCGGATGCAACCATGGGGCCATGGAAAGTAACAAAACCGCATTTTTGAGCAATGGCCAGGTGCAAGGCTGTAATATCGCTGTAGCCCACCAGCACTTTGGGGTTGTTTTTAATAAGTTCAAAATCCAAAAGGTTCAATATACGCATCACCCCATAGCCACCCTTGGCACAAAATACCCCTTGCACCTCATCATCTGTAAAGGCCTCCATTAAGGCCTTGGCCCGCAGGCGGTCACTGCCTGAAAGGTAGCCGTATTGGGCAAATACACTGGGGTGGATTTTGCCTTTAAGGCCTAAGGTATGCAGTTTTTGCAAAATCATTTTTTCTGTTTCGGCGGGGTCGCCCTTTACCACCCCGGAAATGCCCACCACCGCAACGGTATCCCCCTTTTTAAGGGGTGTAGGATAAATCATAAGCATTTCTCCTACAGGCAAAATAGCATAAACCGCAAGACATCCATATAATTGCTTGCCTTGTAAACAACGCTATGGCTGTCCTTTTGGGTGCAGCCTGGGTAAAAGGCGCTGCGCTTGGCCAAGTAGTGGTACTTGTAGTTAATTTCCACTTCAAAGGTTTCGGGCATGGTAAAAAGGCAATCTTCCCTGGGGGTGGCCATGGCTTTTTCCGCCCCGGCTTTAATTTGCGCCAGGGCTTCCTGGGGGTGGATGGAGATAGCCCCGTTGCCGCAGCCTTTGGTGGTAGCCACCGTTGTAACCCCGGGTACTTTGGTTTTAATCCACTCACACAGCCCCTCATCCCCCGACACAAAGCGGATGGGTACCCCAAACATGGCGGCGGTTAAAGCGTTAATGTACAGCTCCGATGCAATCTCGCCGTTGATTTTTACATAGTTGTTTTGCCCGTTCATGGTATGGGCCAGGGGGTTGAAATCGGTGCCGGCAGCACTGTGATAGCCGGTGAAAAAGGCGCCGAAGTCCCCTTCTTCAATGCCGGACATCATCATATAAGGATCCCTGGGCCAGCCCCTGAAGATATTGGCCTCTTTGGGCAATAAGTTGGGGTTAATGTTTCTGGCGCTGTCGTGGGCATCCTTTACAAGCAAAGCCTGGGCGCCGCCGCTTAATGCTCCATTACAGGCCGCAGCCACTTCCAAAGACATTTGGTTGGCAAAATAGCCATAATCCCCTTTGGTTTTTTCCGTTTCATCCCAATGGGCAATGCCGCAGGTTCCTTCAATATCTGCCGATAAAAAAATACGCTTCACCTGTTATTCCTCCTCTAAAATAGTAAGTGCCATGGCTGCCTGCAAGGCGGCGCCAATGGGTAAAACTTTTTCATCAATGGTAAAATCGCAGCTGTGCAGGGCCGGGCCAACACCACTGCCCAAATCATAATAGCAGCCCCTGGCCTCTTTTAAGAAAAAGCCGAAGCTTTCTACCCCAAGGCTTGGGTGTTCCCTGGGCTGTATATTTTCGCTGCCCACCAGTTCCTCAGCCACCGACATACAGGTAGCAAACAAGGCCGGGTCGTTAACAATAGGCTCGTAGCTATCCCTTAGCATCACCTGGGCGCTGCCCCCCATGCTTTGGGCAATGCCTTGGGTCACATCAACAATTTTTTCTTTTAGCATTGCCCGGGTTTCGTTAGACAGGGTGCGCAAGGTGCCGTGAATGTTCACTTCATCACAAATCACATTGCCTGCCACGCCCCCCTTAATGGTGCCAAGAGACAGCACCGCGCTATCTAGAGGGGCAGTATTTCGGCTAACCAAGGTTTGAAGGGCGCTGATGACCTGCGCCGCAATAACAATGGCATCCACCCCCCGGTGGGGGTAAGCCCCATGGGCTCCCAGACCTTTAATGGTTAAGGAAACATCATCGCTGGCGCCGCTCATAGCCCCGGCTTTGGCATAAAGGGTTCCTACAGGGTAATCAGGGCACATGTGTAGGCCGATAACCGCCTCCACCTTGGGATTTTCCATGCAGCCTGCGGCTACCATATCCTTGGCACCACCGGTGGTTTCCTCCATCGGTTCAAAAAAGATTTTTACATTGCCCTTCATTTGGCTGCGGTTGGTTTGTAATAACTTCGCCGCCCCCAGGGCAATGGCCATGTGGGCATCGTGGCCACAGGCATGCATTTTACCATCATGAAGGGAGGAAAAGGCTGCCCCGGTTTTTTCCTCCACTGGCAAACCGTCCATATCCGCCCTTAGGGCGATGGTTTTCCCTTCTTTCTCCCCCCTGATGATGGCGGTAATGCCCCAATGGTCAGGGTAGGTAATGGTCTCTATTTTCATTTTTTGAAGCTCTCCCAGCAAAAAAGCCCGGGTTTTTTCTTCTTCGCCCCCAAGTTCGGGGATTTGATGCAAAAGGCGCCTTGCTTCAACCATATATTTTTCAATAGCTTTGGCTTGATTTAGTATGTGCTTGCTGTTCATGTTTTTCTACTCCAAATCATCAGTTACATGGGTCATTTTACCCTGTTGGTAATAAACCCTGGGAGGCCGCCTGCTCATTTTAGTCAGCACCTCGTTGCGGTTGGTTTTAACAAAGGTGGCAAAGCGCAGGTAATCAATTTCATCCCCTAAAATAGTAGCCACATCCCCCGGTTTTACACCGGGTATGTGGGTTACATCCACCATCATTTGATCCATACAGGCAATGCCCAATATGGGGGCTTCTCCCCCGTTAATGGCCACTACCGCCCCATCGTACATCACCCGGGGGCAGCCGTCGCCATAGCCTGCACAAAGAACAGCCACCTGGCCATCATGGCTTATGGGGGCTCTATCATCATAGCCGATATAATCCCCCTTTTTTACTTCATTCACCTGGGCTACAACGGTTTTTAGCGCCAGGGTTTGCTGCCAAAGCCCCTGGTGGTTGCCGGTTCTGGCGGGGTAAACCCCATACAAAAGAGCACCGATGCGCACACGGTTATAATGCCACTTAGGATACCACAGGGTGCCGATGGAATCACAAAGGTGTTTTTCCGTTACGGAAATACCCTCTTTTTCAAGGGCTGTGACCACCTTTTTAAAAGCTTGGTGCTGCAATATATCCTGTTCATCACTAATCAGGGCCAAGTGGGAAAAAAGGCCGTCAAATTCGATATTAGGCAGCTGTAAAGCGGAAATAATCTCCTTAATGCCTTCCTTTGTTGGGGCAAAGCCCAAACGGTGCATCCCCGTATCTACCTTTACCTGTACAGGCACCTTCTTATTTTGCCTTTGGGCCTCATCGCTAACCCATTTTGCTTGGTGAAAGCGGGATACGGTTAAGGTTAAACCGGCCCTTAAGGCCCTTGGCACCTCCTGTTCAATGGCCAGGCCCATGATGAGTAATTCCCCTTCAATGCCGGCATGACGAAGTTCCATCCCCTCCCTTACACAGCTTAGGGCAAAGGAATAACAACCTTCCTTTTGTAAGGCTTTAGCCACTTGTACACTGCCGTGTCCATAGGCGTTGCCCTTTAGCACACAGGTAACTTTGGTTTCCTGTTGTACCAAATTACAGGCATTTTGGTAGTTTGAAATCAGCTTGTCTAAATCGATTTCAATCCAAGTTCGTTTTTCAAAAAAATGCAAGGGTTACCCTTCCTTCCTGGCTAATGTTTTTTCCATAAAAGGGGCAGTAAAAACTGTTACCCGCTCATGGGTGGCGGTGCCGATTAACCCTTTATCATCAAAAGCTTCAATGGTAAAGAAGAACCGGCGCCCCTCCCGGGCCGTTAAGGTTGCCTTTGCCCACACCTTCATACCAACGGGGGTGGCGGCCAGGTGTTCCACGCTTATTTTAGTGCCTACGGTGGTGCTCCCCTCTTGAACCATACCTTCTATTGCCTTTAAGGCTGCCTCTTCCATTAGAGCCACCAGGGCCGGGGTGGCAAACACCGCTAAATCACCGCTGCCCATGGCCTTAGCCGTATGTTCATCCCCTGCGATTATACTGCTTTTACCAGTTTCCATTTATATCACATCCTATTTCCATCGTTGCCTTTCTATTGTAGACAATTTATCACAAAAAATGAATAGTCTTTTCTTTTTATGTTGTGTTTTTGTTGCATTTGACGGTTTTTTTTTAACTTCTTAGCCGGGCTTGCCATTCTTCAAAAACTCTATTATCATTAAGAAGATGTGTTTAAAAAAGCAATATTTGAAAAGGATGTAAATGGATGAGTGCATTAATCAAACGTTTTTTCGGTGTAGAAAACATGGTGCAGCCTAAGTTGATACGGGGCGAGTTGCCTTCCACCAAACAGGCCTACCGGGACGTGGCCAAAATGGCTCTGCCCTCCGTTGTTGAAATGGCCCTTACCAGTATTGTTGGAACCATTGATATGATGATGGTTGGGGTTTTAGGCTCCAACTCCCTGGCGGCTGTAGGCTTAACCTCGCAGCCCCGGATGATTCTACTGTCGCTATTTTTAGCTTTAAATGTTGGGGTTACAGCCATTGTGGCCAGGCGCAGGGGGGAAGAGCGGCAAAAAGATGCCAACCAGTCCTTTCGCAATGCCCTGGTCATTTCCCTTACCATGGCTTGCGTGTTAATGATTCCTGCCATTTTATTTGCTAAAGAGTTTATGATTTTTTCCGGCAGCACCGACCAGGGGGCCGATACCCTGCAAGTAATTGAAGAGGCCACCACTTATTTTAGAATTCTCGCCTACGTTCTTCCCATCAACGCCATTACCATGAGCATTACCGCTGCCCAGCGAGGAGTAGGTAACACCAAACTGGCCATGTACGTAAACCTTACCAGCAATGCTGTGAACATCGTTTTTAACTATCTGTTAATCGGCGGCAACCTGGGCTTTCCCCGTTTGGGCGTTGCCGGGGCCGCCATTGCTACGGCCATCGGCTTTACCGCCGGTTTTTGTATGGCTATTTTTTCCGTTATCGGCAAGCGTCACCGGGACAACTTTTTATTTTTGCGCCTCAAGGATAATTGGCGTCTTCACAAGGAGTCGATGCAAACGATTTTCACCGTTGGTGGCAACGCCATGATTGAGCAAATCGTGATGCGTGTTGGCTTCTTCCTTTATGCCAAGATGACTTTCAACCTAGGAACCACGGCCTTTGCCAGCCACCAAATCGCTTCCCAGTTTTTAAACATTAGCTTTAGCTTTGGCAATGGGCTGGCCGTAGCCGCCACCGCCCTGGTAGGGCAGAACATGGGCAGGGAACGGCCGGATTTAAGCATTGTATACGGCAAGGTAACCCAGCGAATGGCGCTAATAATCTCTCTTGTTTTGGCAAGTATTGTAGTTTTGCTCCGTTACCCTCTGGTTACCCTATACGTAACTCCCAGTGACCCGAATGTAGCTGAGGTAACGGCTCTGGCTGCCCAGGTAATGCTGGTTGTAGCAGCCTTCCAGCCCTTCCAAATGAGTTCTGTTGTCATCAGCGGCTCCTTACGAGGTGCCGGAGACAATCGGTATGTTGCTATGGTTATGTTCCTTTGTGTGCTGGTTATTCGCCTAAGCGCTTCCTACGCCGCCATTTATGTTCTTCACTTGGGTTTAGTCGGCGCCTGGCTGTCCAGCTTAATTGATTTAGTCCTCCGTTTTATTCTGGTTTACCGCCGCTTCCACCAAGGAAAATGGATGTACATTAAAATATAAATTCATTCTGTACAATCTGTTTACAGTAAAAAATCACCATAGCGCATAAAATGGTGATTTTTTGCTATTTTTATGGTATAATTTTCCTTGTTTATTTACCTACATGTGACAGTAAAGAATTTACGATAAACAAAGGAGGAATCTTCGTGTCACCTGACCCCCTGCCTGGATCATTATGGGGCCCACTTTTTTTGCAGGTCGTCCTTATTTTAGTGAACGCCTTTTTTGCATCGGCTGAAATGGCCATCGTATCCCTGAACGGCAACAAGCTTCGCAAAAGCGCCGATGAAGGGGATAAGAAATCAGCCCAACTACTGGCACTGGTTGAATCACCCAACAACTTTTTATCAACCATACAAGTAGCCATTACCCTTGCCGGCTTATTGGGCAGTGCTTTTGCGGCTGATAACTTTGCCGCTCGTCTGGCCACCTGGATTGTAAACGATGTAGGCTTTACTCTTCTATCATTTAGCACCATCAATACCATTAGTGTTATTTTGATTACCATTATTCTTGCCTATTTTACACTTATTTTTGGTGAACTGGTGCCCAAGCGCATTGCCATGCAAAAAGCGGAAAAAGTAGCCAGAATGTCCCTTGGGGTTATTTCCGGCCTGGCTAAAGTCATGCGTCCTATTATTTGGTTTTTATCCAAATCCACCAATGCAGTTCTTCGCCTGCTGCGCCTGAACACAAACCAACAAGATGATTTGGTTAGTGAAGAAGAAATTCGCATGCTGGTAGATATTGGCGAGGAAAAAGGTGTTATTCAAGCCAATGAGCGGGATATGATCGAAAACATTTTTGAATTTAACAACATTTCCGCTTCTGAAATTATGACTCACAGAACCAATGTGGCTGCCATTTGGATTGAAGACACGAAGGACACCGTCCTTGATATTATTAATAAAACAGGCCTGAGCCGTTTTCCCGTATATGACGAGGATATTGACGATATCATTGGCACCCTTAACACAAGGGAATATTTGCTTAACACCCTAAGCAAACAACCACAGGATTTGCGGGGCCTTTTGCGTCAACCCTACTTTGTGCCGGAAACCGTGCCCGCCGATGCCCTGTTTAGAGACATGCAGACTAATAAAATCCATATGGCTATTGTGGTAGACGAATACGGTGGCATGAGCGGTATTATTACCATGGAAGATTTGCTGGAAGAAATTGTTGGCAACATATACGATGAGTTTGACCCCGTTGTAGTGCAAGATATTATCCGCTTGTCGGATAACTTATGGCGCATTCAGGGGGATGTTGACCTTGAAACCATTAGCAAGCAACTGGGTGTAGAACTGCCCTTGGAGGAAGAGTTTGATACCCTGGGGGGCATGATTTTCAGCCAGTTTACCACCATTCCTGACGATGGCACTCATCCCGAAATTGATGTGTGCGGCCTACATATTTATGTAGAGCGGATTTTGGATCACCGGGTGCAAAGCGCCCTGGTTTCCAAAATACTGCCACCAGAGGATACGGATGATATTCAGGATGAGGAAAGGGATAAAACCAAGAATTTCTCCAAAAATAATTGAAGTTGAGGGATGTATCATGACATTTGTTCCCGGCGTTGTTGCCGCCTTAATCGAAAAAGATGGCCGTTACTTTATTTGCAAGCGCCCCTTAAACAAAGCACAAGGCGGTGCCTTTGAATTCCCCGGCGGGAAGATTGAACCCGGGGAAACCCACCAGGAGGCCCTTGTTCGTGAATGCAGGGAAGAACTTCAAATTGCCATTGCTGTTGGTGATTTATTTTTAAGCTGGTCAGATGAAAGCACTGACCAGCTTTTGCCTATTCATTTCTATTTCGCCCGTATTTTATCGGGTACCCCGGTGCTTAGCGAACATACCGAAGGCTTTTTTGCCTATCCAGCTCAAATGGATGCCTTTGTCTTTCCCAAAAGTGATTTGGCTGTTATAAAAGCCTTGCAGGAGCTTCCATCCTCTCCCAAGCCTTCCTTTTACCACTGTGTGTGGGACTTTGATGGAACCCTGTTTAACAGTTATCCTCAAATTCATAAGGCGATGAATTTGGCCCTTCAATCCCTGGGCATTCAAGAAGATCCCCAGCTGCTCCTCCAGCTGCTTAAACGCTCTGTTGGCCGGGCAGTAAACACCATGAAGGAGAAACACCATTTAACGGTGGATCTATTTGACCTTTACCGAAGGATTGAAGCAGACTTTCCCATCGGGGATCTAAAGCCCTACCCAGGTATTCCTCAGTTGCTGCGGGATTTGCACCAAGCTGGTGCAAAACATTATGTGTATACCCACCGGGGGGATTCGACCCTGGCTTATTTAAAAGAGAATAACCTAGATTCTTTTTTTAGCCATGTTATTACGAAAAAGGCAAACTTTCCCCATAAACCGGCCCCTGATGCCCTTCACTGGTTGTTGAATACCTACCACATTCCCCAAAATCAAGCCATTATGATTGGTGATCGCTCTATTGATGTGTATGCGGGTTTTAATGCAGGCATCGAAGGTTGTTTTTTAGATTTAGATCATTTTTTTTCTGACGATCAAATTCCAAAAGACATCTCCTTACGCTTTCATACCATCCAATCTTTCAGCAACTTTTTATGGGGTATTCACCCTCCCTCCTAAAGGGCAAACAGTAAATTTTCCTTTCTTTTAAAATAAAACTTGCAAAACCAACTGGTTAATGATAAAATAAGTAAGCTTTCATGCGCTTAATATCCAAAGGAGGTGTAAGGAATGGGCAAATTTTGTCAAGTATGTGAAAAAGGATCGATGAGTGGTCATAAAGTCAGTCACTCTAACAGAAAAAGCAACCGGGTTTGGGCTCCTAACGTACAAAAAGTTCGTGTGATGGTAAATGGCCACGCAAAAAGGCTGAATGTTTGCACTCGTTGCTTGCGTAGCGGTTTTGCCGTTCGTGCATTGCCTTCTGGTTCCAACATTTCTGTTGAAGCTTAGTCCCCACCTTTTTTGTATTTGTAACATACATCAAAAAGCGCTTTCTATGTTGGAAGGCGCTTTTTGCATTTTACAGGTAAAAGGATTATGATGTTGTGTATATTAACAATTTTTAAGAGGAGGAAAACAATGGACTATTTAGAAAAACCTGTTCTCTACCTTGTTATTCCTTGCTATAACGAAGAAGAAGCACTGCCTGAAACCGCCCGGCAGGTAGAAAAAAAAATAGAAACCCTGATTGATGTCAACGCTATTGACCTTAAAAGTCGGGTCTTGCTGGTTGATGACGGCTCAAAGGATCAAACCTGGGAACTCGTTAAAAACCTTCATCATAAAAACGCTCTATTTCAGGGGCTAAAGCTCTCTCGTAACCGAGGGCATCAGCAGGCCTTGCTGGCAGGGCTGATGACCGCCAAGGAAAAGGCAGATATTGTTATTTCCATGGATGCAGACTTACAAGATGACATTAACGCCATTGATGCGTTTATAAAGGAATATAAAAATGGCCACGATGTTGTGTACGGCGTTCGCAGCAAACGGGATACGGATACAGTATTTAAGCGAACCACCGCCGAAGGCTTTTATGGCTTTATGCGCTTTTTAGGAGTGGATATTGTAAATAACCATGCCGACTACCGGTTAATGAGCAAACGGGCTTTGGAGGCCCTTTCTCAATATAAAGAGGTGAATTTATTTTTACGGGGCGTAGTGCCTTTAGTCGGTTTTGCCAGCACCAGCGTTTATTATGAGCGCCATGCCCGTATGGCCGGCGAGTCAAAATATCCTTTAAAAAAAATGATTTCTTTTGCTATGGACGGCATTACCTCCTTTAGTATAAAGCCCATCCGCTTTATTTTAAACATTGGCATTGTGGTGTTTGTTATCAGCTTGATAATGCTCATTTATGCCCTTATTTCAAAACTTACAGGCAATGCCCAAGCGGGGTGGACCAGTATTGTAGGCTCTATTTGGCTTATAGGCGGCATACAGTTGTTAAGCCTTGGGATTATTGGAGAGTATATTGGAAAAATTTACAGCGAAACCAAGGCCCGCCCCCGTTATATTGTTGATGCTTATTTAGAAGACTAAGGAGTGGTTTATTTTTGTTTGCCCCTATTTTAGCCCAGGCCTTTTCCATTTCCCCCTGGCAGGCCGAAGCGGTAATTCGTTTAATTGATGAAGGAAACACCCTGCCCTTTATTGCCCGCTACCGTAAAGAACAGCACGGTGAATTAGATGACCAGCTGATTCGGGATTTGGCCCAAAAACTAGAACAGCTTAAAAACCTTGAAAAACGCCGGGAAGAAATTCGCCGGCTTTTAACCGAGCAGGAAAAACTGACCCCTGAATTAGAGCAGGCTATCACCCAGGCTGAAACCCTAGGCGCCTTAGAGGACATTTACCGCCCCTATAGGCCCAAGCGCCGCACCCGGGCTCTTATTGCTCGAGAAAAGGGCTTGGAGCCTTTATCCACGGTGCTTCTTTTTCAACTCGAGAAGAAAAAAAGCCCCGAGGAACTGGCTTTACCTTATATAAATGAAGAAAAACAGGTTTTAACAGCAGAAGATGCCCTGCAAGGCGCCATGGATATTATTGCCGAAGACGTATCCAATGACGCCCAGGTTCGGGCCCAGATTAAAAAGCTGTTTCATCAAAAAGGCCAGGTCAAAGTCACCGCCGCCAAAGAGGAGGACTCGGTATATCGGATGTATTACGATCACCAGGAACTATACCGCACCATGCCTCCCCACAGGGTTTTGGCCATGAACCGGGGCGAAAAAGAAGAGTATTTAAAAGTAGCCCTCCTCATTGAATCTGAGGATGTTTTAGCCATTCTCCATGGCTTGTATCTGCGTGCTGGCAGTACCACAACTCCTGTGGTAGAAGCCGCCTTGGAAGACAGCTACCAGCGGCTGATCGGCCCTTCTATTGAAAACGAGCTTCGTGGAGACTTAACGGAAAAAGCCCAGGAGGCCTCTATTACCCTCTTTGGCAAAAACCTCAAACCTCTTTTAATGCAGCCCCCGGTAAAGGGCAAAAGAGTATTGGGTATGGACCCAGGCATCCGCACCGGCTGTAAGCTGGCCGTGGTAGATGAAACAGGCAAGGTGCTGGATACGGGTGTCATCTTTCCCCTGCCCCAGCACAAGCAGGTAAACCGGGCCATGGAAACGGTAAAAAGAATGATTACCACTCACCATATCCAAGTGGCGGCCATCGGTAATGGGACCGCATCCCGGGAGACAGAGGAGTTTTTTGTAAATGTGATGCAACAAATGCCCCAAGCTGATTTATCCTATATGATTGTAAACGAGGCCGGCGCATCGGTTTACTCCGCCTCCCCTTTGGCTGCCAAAGAATTCCCACAGTTTGATGTGTCCATTCGCTCAGCCGTTTCCATTGCCAGAAGGCTGCAGGACCCATTGGCAGAGCTGGTTAAGATCGACCCAAAATCTATCGGTATTGGCCAGTACCAACACGATTTAAAGGAATCAGCCTTAGATGAAACCCTGGACGGGGTGGTGGAAGACTGTGTAAACGCCGTTGGGGTGGACTTAAACACGGCCAGCGCCCCTCTTTTGCGCCGGGTGGCCGGCATTAACAACGCCGTTGCCACCAACATTGTTACCTACCGGGAAGAACATGGTTCATTTAGCGCTCGCAACCAGTTAAAAAAAATACCTAAACTTGGCCCAAAGGCCTTTGAGCAGTGCGCCGGCTTTTTGCGGCTGCCTGGGGGTAAAAACCCTTTGGAAAATACCGGCGTTCATCCCGAATCCTACGCTGTTGCCGAAAACCTGCTTAAAACCCTTGATTTGACCCCTGAAAGCGCCGTTGGCAGCATTTATAAGGCAGCTCAAACGAAAGGCTTCTCCTCCCTTGCCCAGCTGCTTGAAGCAGGGGAGCCCACCTTAATTGATATTGCCAAGGAACTGGACAAGCCCGGCCGGGACCCCAGGGATGAACTGCCCCCGCCCCTTTTGCGAAAAGACGTACTAACCATTGATGACTTACAGGTAGGTATGGAACTAAAAGGCACTGTGCGCAACGTGGCAGATTTTGGTGCCTTTGTAGACATTGGGGTTCATAAAGACGGGCTGATTCACATTTCTAAATTCGGCCGCCCTGTTCGCCATCCCAGCCAGGTGGTACAGGTTTCGGATGTTGTTACAGTACGCATTTTAAGCGTTGAAAAAGAAACCCAGCGTATTTCGTTACAATATCTTGCATAAAATGATTAATTCTATGTTTATTGTTTCATTTTTTTGTAAAAGGGGTATAATAATGAGGAAAGGCATGTAAGGTGCCTTAATCATAAGGAGGTTATATTATGGCACTTTTAACAATTACAAAGGATACATTTGATCAAACCATTAACAGTGAAAAACCTGTTTTAGTAGATTTTTGGGCGGCCTGGTGCGGCCCCTGCCGTATGTTGGGCCCTATTGTGGAAGAGTTGGCGCAAGAAGCTGGTGACAAAGCTGTTGTAGGCAAAGTAAATGTGGATGAACAACCTGAGTTGGCTGCCCGCTACGGCATTACCACCATTCCCACCGTACTTGTTTTCCAAAACGGCGATGTAATCCAAAAATCTGTTGGTGTTCGCCCCAAAGAAGAGTTAAAATCTTTGCTGGGTCTTTAAAAAACCTGTATCTTAAAAGCCTATGGTGTACTTTAGCATACCATAGGCTTTTTTATTATTTTTTTACAGTTGATTCGTTTTTTATCCAGCCCTCCGCTTTCGGCTGTTTTTTATTTACTAAAACCTGGCGCTTTCCCGTAGTTTGCGCATTTCTCTTCGGCGAATGGCATTATCCCATTCTATTTTTTCTGCCTCGGTTTCAAGGAGCAAGGGGGGCACTTTGGTAGGGTTTTGCTCTTCGTCCAAGGCTACCATTACAAAATAAGCCCGGTTAATACGTTTTTTCATGCCGTCAAGGGCTTCCAAAAAAACATCTACCCTAACTTCCATGCTGGTATTTCCCGCATAGGTCATGCGCCCTATCAGGGAGATGGTGTTGTTTACATACGCAGGTGATTTAAACTCCAAATGGTCAACGGCCGCTGTGGTCACTTCTTTATTGGCATGGCGCCTGGCAACAACACCGGCCACCACATCCATCCACTGCATCAACTGGCCCCCAAAAAGCCTTTGGTAGCCGTTAATATGGGCAGGCAAAACAATTTGAACCTGCTCTGTAATGGATTCGGCTACCCCTTTACCCAAGATGTTTTTTTCATTATTCATATAAAAAAGCCTCCAGCAACAAGTGTTCCCCGCTGTAGTCATATAGGGTAAACATTGTTGTATTTTCATTAATTAATTGGGTTAATACGTCTGTTACAGATGATTCCGCTTCTACAAGCCCTTTTTCGAATTTTTCTACAAACCAAGCAACTTCCTTCCTTGGAAGAATAAAAAAACTTGGGTCTACCTGGTTATCTTTATAGCCGATATGAATTTTTTGATCATCCAAAGCTTCCCAGTTAAAGGCTTGTTTTTCATATAGGGGGTAGGGCAGGTAATCCATGTTCACCCAACCATAATGGGTATATAAGGGAAATTGCTCCATGCACTTTCGCAAAAAGATCCCCAACTTCTTATGGGTAAAAATATGTTTTTCTTCCCCCAACTCTTCCTCTAGTGGGAAACTATTGGGCAAAATACGCTGCATGGTTTTAACCTGTTTTTGAGGCCCATAGGCCGTAACAGGAAAAAACCGCAGCAAAGCCAGGTTGTAAAAGGCCTCTAAAGACAGCTGCTGCTTTAAACAAGACAGCTTTTCTTCCCAAGCCGTAACAAACATGGGGCGAATCATGCTTTCTCCTTGTTTTTTAGCCCCTTTACGCTGATTCAAAGCTTCAGCCATGGACACTTGCACCCTATAAGGCTTATATAAAACCCCCAAACCTAAAAAGGCCTTTAACGAAATGTTTTGATTGATAAGGTCAACTTCCGTTTTTTGCAAAAAATCCGTAATGGCTTCTTTTTTCCAGTTTTTAGTATACTCTATTATATTACCTATGTTTTCCCCTTCCAAGGTGCCTTTTTCATCTATGGGGGTTAGTACAAAACGGTTAGCTGTATATACTTTATAGCCCGAGGCAAAAGCACTGAGCCCCAAGGTGAAGGGATTGTCAAAACGCCACCTGTCTTTCCTGGCTGTTTTAACCCATCGGCCATGGCCGAATAAAACCGATGGATGTAAAAAAAGCCCTTCTGCTGGCTCAAAAAACGAGGATGCCCGGATCCCCCGGCCAAAAAAAGCCTTATTTTCATCATTTATTTCTTTTATACCCAGGGCATAGGTTTGTTCGCCCTTGGTCAAAAAAGAAAAAATCCCATTTTTTTCTTTGGGAAAATGAATCATCTCTTTTATCAGGCTGTCCCACCCTGGTTCAAATATGGCCTCCCCTATTAGTTGCAGAGTATGTTTTTCATTTTTCACTTCTTTATACAGTTTGAGCAGTACTTTATTGATTGACATATCAGGATAATAAGTTACCTTACAGGCCGCCGGGGCGGCAACGTTCACCAAGTCTTCTTCTTTCTCGCTCAAAATGCCTATGTAAATATGCAGGTTGCGCGGGCGGTTGGCCATGGCAACCATGTTTAGCACCGTTTCCTTGCATTTTTCGGTATTTTTTGAAATCAACAATACATCCATTTGCCTATGGTTCCTCCGCCTCATTTGTTTTATACTTTCATTATACTGTTCTCCTTTCCCACCCGTCAATGATCTGAGCCTATTTTATTTTCCTTAAAATACCAAAATAGTACAATAGATGGCTGGTTTTTTTCTTGCCCTTTGTTATGGGAGGGGCTACAATAAGTGATGATTGTATTTTGCCTAAAAAGAGAGGAGCCATATTATGAACGCTTATGCCCAACGGGTACTGGAAAATGTAAAAAGCCGGGATCATCATGAACCGGAATTCATTCAAGCCGTTACGGAAGTGATTACCTCCCTGGCTTTGGTTATTGATAAGCACCCGGAATTTGAGCAAGCCGGCCTATTGGAGCGGCTGGTAGAGCCGGAAAGGTCTATTGTTTTTCGTATTCCCTGGGTGGACGATCAGGGAAAAACCCATGTAAACCGGGGTTACCGTGTACAGTTTAACGGTGCCATCGGCCCTTATAAAGGGGGCATCCGTTTTCATCCCAATGTTAATTTAAGCATCATTAAGTTTTTGGGTTTTGAACAAACCTTAAAAAATAGCTTAACAGGCCTGCCCATTGGCGGAGGCAAAGGGGGCAGCGATTTTGATCCTAAGGGCAAAAGCGAAAGTGAAATTATGCGTTTTTGCCAAAGCTTCATGACAGAGCTGTACCGTTATATCGGTGCGGATGTAGACGTACCTGCCGGAGATATTGGTGTAGGAGCCCGAGAGATTGGCTATTTTTATGGTCAATATAAGCGTATTACGGGCTCATATGAAGGAGTTCTGACCGGTAAAGGGCTCACCTATGGAGGCAGTATTGGCCGTAAAGAAGCCACCGGCTACGGCCTTTGTTACTTGGTTAAAGAAATGCTGCAAACCCATGGAAAGGATATGAAAGATAAAAGGGTCGTAATTTCCGGTGCGGGCAATGTGGCCATTTACGCTGCTGAAAAAGCAATTGAAATGGGTGCAAGGGTTATTGCCATGAGCGACAGTAACGGCTATATTCATGACCCTAACGGCATTTCCCTTCATGTGATAAAAAAAATTAAAGAAGTAGAGCGCAAGCGAATTAGTGAATGCGCTCTTCGGGTGCCTTCGACCAGCTATTATGAAGGCTGTAAAGGTATTTGGGCTCTCCCCTGCGACATTGCTCTGCCCTGTGCCACCCAAAATGAGTTGGATTTAGACAGTGCCAAAGCCCTTGTTGCAAATGGAGTTATTGCCGTAGGTGAAGGAGCCAACATGCCCACCACCCTGGAAGCCACCGAGCTGTTTTTAGAAAAAAATGTTTTATTTGCCCCAGGCAAGGCGGCCAATGCAGGGGGGGTCTCTGTAAGCGCCTTGGAGATGACCCAAAACAGTATGCGCCTAAGCTGGTCACTGGAAGAGGTGGATCAAAACCTTCAATCCATTATGAAAAATATTTTCATTAAAATGGATGAGGCTGCTAAAGAGTACGGTGTTCCCAATAACTACGTTGTCGGCGCCAATATCGCCGGTTTTATGAAGGTAGCCGAGGCCATGATGGCCCAGGGCGCTGTATAACTATATAAAAGCATTTAAAAAAGCTGCAGAACAAACTTCTGTGGCTTTCTTTTTATTCGCCTTGTTCTAAGGTTAAAAAACCTTTATAATAGCGATATATAATGTAACATGAAAAGCTTTCTATTCTGGGGCATTTTTTCTAATTTTCTTAAATTTTCATTAAGTAATCAGCTTTTTTAAGCTTTGTTATTATGTCAATCAGAAAGGAGTATTCTTATAAGTCCAACCTCTTTGGCTAAAGAATTAAAGCAATCTTTTATAAAAATAATCGATTTTTATTTTTTATTACCATTTTACTGATGATTTTAATCGCTCTTTGTGATTTAGCCATCAGCTATTTAATCATGGGCATTATCGACAGCGCTTCCGGCCATGCTTTGGCTCCTCTAGGCCGGCTCGTAGCATTATTCTCCCTTGTTTTTATTCTTTCAATGATTTTTTATGTTATAAGGCGTTTTACCTTTTCGCGCTTTATGCAAAGAGCGGTAACTCAGTATAAGGAATACGCCTTTGAAAAGCTTCTTAAAAAAAATATTGCTTCCTTCACCAAAGAAAACACCAGTACTTATTTATCCGCTTTAACCAACGATCTAACCAGCATTGAAAGCAATTATATCGCAAGACTATTCGCTCTTTTTATTAAGAGCACCGTATTTTTAGGGGCTTTGGCCATCATGATTTTTACTAACCCCCTGCTTACCCTCATTGCCATCGGCTTTTCTTTGTTTCCTGTAATCGCCTCCATCCTATCAAGCAACAAGTTAGCTGAAAAAGAAAAAATTGTTTCTAAGAAAAACGAAGGCTTTATGGGCACTGTGAAGGATTTTTTATCGGGTTTTGCTGTTATTAAAACCTTTAAAGCCGAAAAGAATGTCTTCAAACAATTTGAGCAAAGCAATACCACCCTTGAAGAGGCTAAATATAACCGGCGAATGACCAGCGAATTCATTATCACCCTCAGTACGGCTTCCTCTTTTCTTGCTCAGGGAGGAACCCTGCTCGCCAGCGCTTATTTAGCCATTACTCGCCAAAATATTACTCCTGGTATGATTATTCTCTTTGTTCAGCTGATGAACTATATCGTAAATCCCATTAGCGAAATCCCTCCCATACTAGCTAACCGGAAAGCCGCTAAGGCATTAATCGACAAGCTAGCCAATGCCCTAAAAGAGAATATTACGGATAAAGGCATTGCCATTCCTAACCAGCTTCAAAATGCCATTGTCATTCAAAACCTCTCCTTTTCTTATGAAGAAGGAAAAAATGTGTTAAATGAGATTTCCCTAACCCTTGAAAAAGGAAAAAGCTATGCCGTTGTAGGTGCTTCCGGCAGTGGCAAAACCACCCTCTTAAACCTACTCATGGGTAGTAACTATCAATACAGTGGCACCATCGAATTTGACGGGGTGGAGCTTCGCACCATTTCCTCTGATTCCCTTTATGGCCTTCTTTCTCTTGTACAACAAAATGTGTTTGTGTTTAATAGTTCCATTAAAGACAACATCACCCTATTCCAGGATTTTAGTAAAGAAAAAATCGACCGGGCTGTACAGTTATCCGGCCTATCCGGTTTAATTGAAGAAAAAGGTATGAACTACCTCTGTGGGGAAAATGGTTCTAACTTATCCGGAGGTGAAAAACAGCGCCTTTCCATCGCCCGGGCTTTATTGCAGGAAACCTCAGTGCTGCTTTTAGACGAGGTCACCTCCGCTTTGGATGCCGCCACCTCCTTTGAAATTACCAATGCCCTTTTAGCCATGAAGAACTTTACCCGTCTGATTGTTACCCATAAAATGGAAGAAGCCCTTTTAAAACAATACGATGAAATTATCGTTTTACGAGAGGGTAAGGTAGTGGGAATCGGCACCTTTGAAAATTTAATGAACAGCAAATGGTATTTTTATGCCCTTTATACCGTTTCGGCAGAGGATATCAGCTAACATATCCTTGCTCCATACAAAAAAGCCAAAGTTTATTCCTTTGGCTTTTTTGTATGGACAAATGAATGATTTCCTTTATTTGCTTACATTTACTTCTCTTCTCTTATAACTGCCAGTTCTTTGTGGTCATCTACGGTTACTACCAGTTTTTCGCCGGGATGAACATCTTTTATCAATATTTCTTTGGCCACCAAAGTTTCTACCTGGCTTTGAAGGAAACGCTTTAAGGGCCTGGCACCATAAACCGGGTCATAGCCCCGGTCAATCACCAGTTCTTTGGCTTTTTCCGTTAGGCTAAGGGTAATTTGTTTATCCGCCAGCC
>CAYFQH010000006.1:0-41747 GCA_964345215.1 uncultured Oscillospiraceae bacterium
TCCCTTTGGCTAGATGCTTGCAGGTTCCTCCCCTCCTTCCCCGGCAAAAAATCCACCAAAAGGGTTGGTTCCTCAGCCCCCAGTTGATAACTATACAGCCGTGTGTTAAAAAGCACATACAGCGTGTCGCCAGCAATAACCATATCCTTCATATTTGCGTTTTCAGATATGTTTTGCTCCTTCCACTCCCTGTCAAAAATCAGGGCATCCCCGGGCGCGGCCAGGGCCGAAACTGCCAAAGAGAGGATGAACAAGGCAAGGGTAAGTATAGAGGCTATGTTTTTGCGCTTCATTTTATAATCTCCTTTTCGTTGTTGGTCTATTCGTTATTCGTTATTCGTTTTTACGGTCATTCATTTCTTGTTCCATATTGATACAACGAAAAAACAGCCTCTTTTATTCCCCTGTTACAAATGTAAACCCTCAATAAAATTTATTTCTTTACTGCCCTTGTTAGGATGTATTGGGGGGCATAGTCTTTTAAAATCCCTTGTTTATCCCGGTCCTCCAACAAGTGGGTAAGGAAAAACCCCGCCAGCAGCTGACCCCCAATCTGTTCTTCCAAACTGTGGCTGAACTGTACACCGTTGTTGTTTTTAATATCCTTTTCAAGGCGGGCCGGGTTTTGAAGGGGGTTATAGGGCAGCTTGTTTTTAGCCCGCAGTTCCTTATCTCCCTCCTCTTCATCAAATAAAAAATTAAGGCCATTGTCCATCCCTGCCAGTAAAATACCTTCAGGTTTTAGCACCCGGTAGCACTCCCGCCATACATGGTACACATCTTCAACGTAGCAGTTGGACACAGGGTGAAAAATCATATCAAAGGTTTCGTTTTCAAAAGGCAGGGTTTTGGTCATATCAGCCTTTACAAGTTCAATATCATAGCCTTCCCGCTGAGCCACCAGGGCCTCGCTGTCCAGCTGTTTCTGCGCATAATCAAGCACGGTACCTTTGGCCCCAAGGGCGGCAAACACGGGCATTTGCTGCCCCCCGCCGCTAGCCAGGCCCAACAGTTTAACCCCATCCAGCCTGCCCTTATCTAAATAAGGTGCAAACCAGTTTAGGGGTACTTTAACCTGGGGAGTTAACACCACTTGCCAATCCCCTTGTTGAGCCTTTGTAAACTCCTCGCGGGTCAGGGGCCGCCCCCACTCCCAGCCCTCCTCTACCCAGCTATCAATGGTTTGGCTGTTAATTTGGGTATAATTTTCCTTCATTGGTTTTCTCCTTCTTCTCGTTGTAAAGAGCAGCGTTTTTCTCTTTTCTCAAAGCTTTTACTAAAGACAGGGTCACATCCTTGGCCCTTTGGCTGGCCTTATTTACATTTGCCTCAAATTGAGATTCTTCCAAACAATCCCCTGCCCCGATATCGGTTATAGCCCGTATAGCTATAAAGGGAACATGGTTGGCATAGCAAACATGGGCAATGGCGGCAGTTTCCATATCAGCACTAAGAGGGCTGTAGCTCTCCATCAGCTCTTTCCGTTTTTGCCCTTCAATGAACTGTTCCCCGGTGGTCATTTTTCCAAAGTAAATATTCCCCTGCCCTTTAAAGGTATCCCTGGCCAGGGCTACCAGCCTTTCATCGGCCAAAAAATCAATGGTTTTCATCCAGGGATGGTAGTCCCTTAATATTTCCTGCTTCACATCGTGGTAAAAAGCAGCGGTGGCTACCACTGTGTCAAACACCTTTAGCCTGGGGTCAATCCCCCCGGCGGTGCCGCTATTTATAATAAGGTTCACCCCATAATGGTCAATGAGCACCTGGGTGGCAAGGGCAGCGTTTACCTTGCAAACACCGCAAAAAAGTGCCGCTGTTTCAAAGCCTTCCAAAAGCCCTTCATAAATGGCTAACAGGGCCTTTTTACTTTTTTGCCTCCCTTGTATGTGGGCAATAAAAGGGTCTAACTCCGTTTGTGCAGCACAGATGATGCCAATTTTCACTTTATTTTCTCCTTATCAATTGATTTCCAAGTAGCCTTGTACCGGCAAGCTTTTAATCTTCCGTATCTTTTCCCTAAAAACAAAATCGCAGCAGCCTTGAAGAGCTGTAGCCCCCGGCACTTTCCATGGTTTTTTTAGAATAATGGTTATAATACCAGCAGCCGGAACGGGGGCTAAGGCCTTTTTCTTCCGTTAGCTGTATCAGAGCACACAAAATATTGGCCCCGATACCTTTTTGCCGCTCCTGCTCCAATACATACATGCCAATACTGGCAGCCTTTGGGTCAACTATTCCATATTGTATAACCCCAAAGCCCACCGTGCGCCCATCAAAGGCAGCAATATAAATTTCCAGTTCTTTAAAGCCCCCCTTCATTTTTTCAATCTCCCCAGCCAAAAAACCCCCACCGAGGGACAGGGTTTCAATATCCTCCCTTTGGGTTACATCTCCAAGGCGAAGGGTAATACCCAGCTTTTTTTCTTCCGCCAAGCCCCTGCTGCTATAGCAGGCAAAATAGGCTTGTTTTTCCAACCGGGTAAAACCATCAATACAGTGGCTTAAAAAGAACTCATCCCCTGTTGGCAGCAAAGCATTGGTAACTTTTTCCATTTTCTTTACCCTGGCAAACAGTTCCTGGCTTAACGCCTTGTAGGGAGTGAACACATTAAACAGCACCAAGGTTTGTTCTTCAAAAATGGCAAAGTAGCCTATTGTCTCCTCCCCACGGACCATAATATAATGGCGGGCAGCCAGAACATGGTCTTCCCAAAAGGCATCTACCAGAATGCGTTTTTCATCAATATAAGCCTGAAGGGTATTTGCAAGTTTCTGCCAATGTACCGGGATAAATTTTATATCATAAGTCATTTTTCCATCTTCTTTTAGCAACTATCATTTGTTTATATTCTACCTCATTTTACACCAAAAGGCACCGCCCTTATTTAAAGCGGTGCCTAATTTTGAATGCATCAATAAGAAGGTAGCCTTATAGGCCTTCCTTTTTATCCTTCATAAGCCCTGCCCTCATCCAAGCTTTTGTAAAGCGGGTTTTTTGACAGTTTGGGGGGCATTAACCCTACGGCAAGCGTTAATTAATTTTATCACGATTTTTATACGCCTTCAAGGTTTTCTCCGATTTCTTTCCTTTATTGCTGGCCTCTATCCACCATAGTTGGTTTTTTCTGTTTTACTTAAAATGAATAAAATATTTTATATTTTGCATACCGCTTTATTCTTATTGCATACTTTTTTTATCTTTGTTCTATGCTATTCCAAACAAATAAAGGGCCTTTCCTCTTTTTTGCATTTTTCCCGTTTTTCTCTTTGTCTAATAAATGACTTTTTTGTTTTTCTGTTGTTCTCTTTTTGATTTTCTGTAGCAAATGGCAAATAGAAGTATATAATATTTCCAAGGTTACTTTCCTTGAGCGCAGGATTCGCTTCATTTTTTTACATCTGTTAAGCAAATTTTGCAAAGGGCTATGGTTTAGCGTTTATGCTTCAGTGCTTTTTTGCTTGTTGCTTTCAAGGCCCAAGTTAACCGGAACATTATTTACGGAGGGATTCTCAATGAAAAAGCTACTATCCATGACCTTGGTTCTCATGATGGTTTTAGGATTGGTCGCCGTCGCCTCTGCCGGTGAAGCCAACTACAAAATCGCCATTATAACTGGAACCACTTCCCAGGGGGAAGAAGAATTCCGTGCTGCCGAATCCTTAGCAGCCGAGTACCCCGGCAAAGTTCTGACCGACACCTATCCCGACGCTTTTGCCTCTGAAATTGAAACCACCAAGCAAAAGATTACTGCCTTCGCTTTTGACCCTGACGTAAAAGCCATTATTGTGTGCCAGGCCGTTCCCGGCACCGCCGCTGCTTTCCAGGAAATTAAAGAAGACATGGGCCGTGATGATATTCTTTTAATTGCCGGCGTTCCCCAAGAAACCGCCGCAACCATTTCTGCCGTGGCTGACGTTGTTTTATACTCCGACGAACCCCAGCAGGGCGTTCAGATTATAGATACCATCAAAGGCTGGGGTGTTGATGTATTTGTTCACGTTTCCTTCCCCCGGCACATGGCCATGGAAACCATTGTTGCCCGCCACAGTGTTATGAAGGAAAAAGCTGCTGAATACGGCATTGAATTTGTTGACGCCAGCGCCCCCGACCCCACCGCTGAAGGCGGTGCCGCCGCTTCCCAGCAGGGTATTGCTGAACTGGTTCCCCAAATTATGGAAGAATATGCAGGCAAAAAAGTAGCCTTCTTCACCACCAACTGCGGCATGCAGGAACCCCTGCAAGTTGCCGTATTGGGCCAAGAAAATGCTTACTATCCCCTGCCCTGCTGCCCAAGCCCCTACCATGCCTTCCCCGCTTCTATGGACGTAGCCATTTCACCTGAAGACTGGGGCAATGCCACTGTAATGCTTGAAAAAGTAGCCGCCAAATTACAGGAAAACAATGCTTTGGATCGCTTCTCCACTTGGCCTGTTGGTATGAACATGGCGTATGTAAACGCAGGCTATGATTATGCTGTAAAGTATATTGAAGGCGCTGTTGCTGAAAAGAACAACATGGACGAAGTTTACAACTCCTTATTAAAAGTAGCCGGGGTTGACTCTTTAGAATTCTCTAAATACACCGACGCGGAAGGCACCACCTATGAAAATTACTACATGGTGATGATGCCCAATGTAAACTTTAACGATTATGTAAAAGCAGCAGAATAAACTTACATTGCATTAAAATTGCAGCCCGTTTCGGTTGTACACCAGCTGAAACGGGCTTTATTCCATGCTAAGCCCCGGGGGCTTAAACCAATGTGTTAAGTGTTAGTACTAGGAGGGGTCCTTTTGAACGAATATATACTGGAAATGCGGGAGATTACCAAAGAATACGGGAGCAATAAAGTCCTTGATAAGGTCACTTTAAAAATCCGTCCCGGTGAAATTCATGCCTTGCTCGGAGAAAATGGTGCGGGCAAATCCACTTTAATGAACACCTTGTTTGGTATGCCCGTCATCCACGAAGCCGGGGGCTTTCAGGGGGATATTTTAATTGACGGCAAGGCTGTTAAGATTATGTCTCCCCACGACGCCATGAATTTTGGTATCGGCATGGTTCACCAGGAATTTATGCTCATTCCCGGCTTTACCATTACTGAAAACATCAAACTAAACAGAGAAAAGGCAAAACCAAGCCCCATTAGCTACCTTTTCGGAAAAAACCTTGAAACCCTGGATACAAAGGCCATGGCCAAAGATGCCCGAAAATCTTTGGATAAGGTAGGCATGTCGATTGAAGAGTATACCTATGTAAAAGGTTTGCCTGTTGGCTACATGCAGTTCATTGAAATTGCCCGTGAAATTGACAAAGAAGGAGTTAAACTCCTAGTATTTGATGAACCCACCGCTGTTTTAACCGAATCGGAAGCGGAACAGTTGATGGCGGTCATGCGCAAAATTGCCCAAAGCGGCATTGCCATTATTTTTATTACTCACCGTTTAAACGAGGTAATGGCTGTAACCGATAATATCACTATTTTACGTGACGGAAAGCTGGCTGCCACCCGCAAAACAGCAGAAACCTCCATTGTTGAATTGGCCGAATTGATGATAGGCCGAAGCGGCGAAGCAGTAGCCCATACCCTGCGCAGCCTGCCCGATGATTTGCCCAAAGCCCTTGACATTGAAGATTTGGTTGTATCCATGCCCGGCGAAAATGTCAAGGGAACCACCCTTGATGTCCGTAAAGGGGAGATTCTGGGTATCGGCGGCCTGGCCGGGCAGGGAAAAATTGGTATTCCAAACGGCATTATGGGCCTTTATCCCGCTGGGGGCAAGGTTGATTTTTTTGGCGGCCCTCTTCCCTTAAACGATGCCAAAGGCACCCTTGAAAGGGGCCTGGCCTTCGTATCCGAAGACCGGCGGGGCGTAGGCCTTTTGCTGGATGAATCCATTGAAGACAATATTGTTTTTAATGCGTTGGAAATTAACGGTGATTTTAAAAAACCTGTTTTGCCAAACCCAACCCGGTTTAAGAAAAGTGTTTTCAAGCCCCTTATGCTCATTATACTTACCACCCTGTGTTTGGCCCTTGGTTTTTACGGCAATCACTTGGGAGCCGCTCAGCCTGCCGCCCCAATCCAAAACACCGACGAAGTTCCGGTGGAAGCCCTGCCCGATGCTGAAGAAATCATCGCTGAGGGAGAGGTGGCGGAAATGGAACTGGAAGATGGGATTATCATTGATAGCAGCCTGCCCCTTCTGGCCAGGATCAGTCCATTGTTTTTAATCTTTGGCTTTATTGGTGCCTTTGCCGTTGTTTATGTTTTTACCTATCCTATTATTGGCAATTTTACCGATAAAATGCAAATTAAAGATTCAAAGGCTATTCGAGCCTATGCCAATCAAATGATTAAGGATTTGGATATTCGATGCCGGGGGCCTCAACAGCCTGTGGGCACCCTATCCGGGGGAAACCAACAAAAGGTTTGCATTGCCAAAGCCCTGGCCTTAAAACCCAAGTTTCTCTTTGCATCGGAACCCACCCGTGGTATTGACATTGGCGCAAAAGAACTGGTGCTCAACACCCTGGTAAAGTTAAATGAACAGCTGGGCATGACGGTGGTTGTGGTTTCTTCCGAGCTTTTGGAATTAAAATCCGTCAGCGACCGGATTGCCATTATTACCGAGGGGAAATGCGCCGGTATTTTTAAGCCTGATGCCCCCGATGCTGTCTTCGGCCTGGCCATGAGCGGCATTGCCCATGATGATCAACAGGAGGCGGTATAATGGAAACAACAAAAACAGATATAAAGGATAAGTATTCTTTTATTGATAATGCAAAATCACAGCTGCGTAAATTCGGCACCACCCGTTTAATCATTGTAGGCTTTTTGTTGCTGCTGGTTTTAATAGCAGGGGTAAAAGGTTTAAACTTGTCCATGCTCTTTAGTAACGTGTTGGTGCGGGTAGGCTTTAACAGTATTTTGGTTTTATCCATGCTGCCGGGGATTCGCTGCGGTATTGACTTAAATCTCGGTATGCCCCTGGGTATTGTAGGGGGCCTCTTATCCACCCTCATTGCCTTAGAATACGGTATGACCGGCTGGCCTGCCTTTGTTTTTTCAGTTGTATTAGGGGCCCTTATCGCCACCTTCATTGGCTATGTTTACGGCATGCTTTTAAATAAGTTAAAGGGCCAGGAAATGACCGTATCTTTTTACATCAGCGCCTCCTTTATTGCCTTGATGTGTATTTTTTGGGGTGTTGCCCCCTTTAAAAATCCTTCCCTGACCTGGGCTTTGGGTTCAGGCCTGCGCTTAACCCACAATATGTCCTCTTCTTTTGGCAAGCTTTTAAACAACTTTTTAGCCTTTAAAATATTCGGTATCACCGTGCCCACAGGTTTGTTTTTATTCTTTGGCCTTTGTGCCTTTGGGGTTAAACTGTTTTTCAACTCTAAAACCGGTATTGCCATGAGCGCCGGCGGGGCCAACCCTCGCTTTGCCGAGGCCACGGGCATTAATGTAAACCACACTCGCCTTATCGGCACCATTTTATCCACCGTATTTGCCGCAGTAGGTATTGTGGTATACTCCCAAGGCTATGGCTTTATGCAGCTGTATAATGCTCCTAAGTCCATGGGTGTTGTAGCTGCTAGCGCCATTTTGCTGGGAGGAGCCTCCCTTAAAAAGGCATCTATTACCAACGTCCTTTTAGGCTGCTTCTTCCTTCAGGGTATTTTAGCCTTTGGTATGCCTGTAGCCAACGCCCTGGTTCCCGATGGGAGTATTTCGGAAGTTCTTAGAATTCTCATTTCAAACGGCATTATCCTCTATGCCTTAAGCAAATCCGGAGGTGATTCTCGTGAGTAAGCCCATTAGCGCAAATAATCCCGCCCAACGAAGGGAAAGGGTTAAAACCTTTGCTGTTGATAACCTGGTAGCCATTTTATTTTTGGCTTTAAGCATCGGAGGCTTCATTTTAGCCCGCATGCGCATGGATGCCCTTTTGTACCAATTAATGAGCCGAATGGCCCGAAACCTATTTTTAATTTTAGCCTTAATTATACCCATTGTTGCAGGTATGGGCATTAACTTTGCGATTACCATTGGGGCCATGGCAGCACAAATTGCCATGCTTTTAGTTCTAAACTGGAAAATTCCCGGCGTAGGCGGGTTTTTTCTGGCCTGTGTTATTGCCGTACCCATTGCCACATTATTTGGCTATTTGGTAGGTTTCCTGCTCAATAAAATGAAAGGCAAGGAAATGATCGGCTCCATGTTTTTAGGCTACTTTGCCAATGGTTTATACCAGCTTTTGTTTTTATACATTTTTGGCAACCTTATTCCCATGCAAAACCCGGATTTGATTATTGTGGGCAGTACAGGCATCAGAAGCACCATTGACCTTTCCGTGCCCTATGGTTTTAAAGGGGCCCTGGATAACATGCTAAAGGTCAACTTTACAACGGCCTTGTATGTTTTTTGTGGGGCCTCGGCAATTTATCTGCTGGTATCCTTCTTTAGAAAAAAACGCAGTGTCAAACAAACTTTTATTCCTTTGGCCCTATTAACCTTGGCTGTTATTGCCGTACAGTTTGAAGGGGTTGCCAAAGCTTTTACCATGAGCAAGGTTCCTGTAGCCACCTTTGCCTTAACTGGCCTTTTATGCCTGTTTAATGTGGCCATCATGCGCACCCGCCTAGGCCAGCAGTTTAGGGCTGTAGGCCAAAGCCAGCCCGTTGCCAACGCTGCCGGCATCAATGTAAACCGTGTGCGGATTATTGCCATTATGATCTCCACTGTATTTGCCGCCATTGGCCAGGTAATTTACCTGCAAAACCTGGGGCAAATTCAAACCTATAGCGCCCATGAACAGGTTGGCCTTTACGCCGGGGCAGCCATTTTGGTAGGGGGTGCCTCTATTGTGCGGGCCACAAACAAACAGGCTATTTTAGGCTGTATTTTGTTTCACACCTTGTTTACCATTGTTACCAGCGGGGGCAATAAACTGTTTGCAAAACCCGACGCAGCAGAGCACTTTAGAGTATTTATTTCCTTTGGCGCCATCGCTTTAGCCCTGGTCCTCCATGGGCTTAAAAACCGCACAAAGTCCCCTGCCGAACTGATTCGAGAGGCGGCCCGAAAGGGGTAAATTGCCTACTAACCTTCTGTTTTTTAACACATAAAAAGGCTGTTTACTTGTTGTAAACAGCCTTTTTTGATTGCAATTTTTCTTTTTTTCTTTTTTCCTTTTTACAAGCAGGGTTTATGAATATATCTATTCTCTGAGGGAACTTAGAACTGTGATTTTCACTTTTACGCTTTTCGCCAGTATTTTTATTGGCTACTTGCTATAGTCAAAGGGAATTTGCGGGTCTAAAAACTCCGCCAGCATAAAGCCTGTTTTCCCTTCTACGGTTACATGATACCAACCCTGAGTTATGCCCATCACTTCAATTTTAGTGCTGTTAGGGTACCGTTCAATCACTTGCCCGCTGGTGCTGGGTGTTGTTCTGAGTTTAATGTTTTGTGCGCTGCCCGGGTTGTTTACCGTAATCACTGGAAAAACCTCTTCAACCTGGTTTCTGGCCGGGCCCGTGGCCAAAAATTTGCTGTTCATATAGCCCTTAAATCCTCCGGTGCCTGTAACGGGAATCATCACCTCCACCCAGGTGCTTTTAGGGTCGGTTCCGATAACATAAACAAGGGTGCCGTTATAATACTTCCCCTTGGAAGGAGCCTTTGCCGAAGGCTCTTCCCGCAAGTGCAGCCGATCTTCCGGATTGGCGTTGTTAACAGCCCCAAGGTGAAAAGGGGTTTCCTTTACGCTGCCGTAGGGCACATAGCCGGCAATTTCCTTACCCGTGGCCGGGTCATCCACCAATACATGCCAATACACCTTATCCGGTTCATCAGCATTTTCAAGGCCTAAGCCCATAATGTAGTAAGGTACATCTGAGGAAAGAGTCATCACCGTGCTTTTTTTATCCGGCTGCATATAGAGTTTCCACTGTTTTTGCCTGCTGATGTTCCCGAGGAGCCGGGTTCTGTCGGTTGTGTTATTCGCCTGCATAAAGGTGAGGATGAGGGCATCCCTTCGCATATACCCTTCCCTGCCGTTTTCTTTTTGTCCAATGAGTACTTTCAGCCACTGATCGCTTGTTTCCTGGGTAATCACAAGGGGGGTGCCGGGCAAATACTCTCCTAAAAACCTGCTCCCAGGGTCGGGCTCAGCATACAGGGGCAATCGCTCTACCTCCCCTATTTTTGCTGTTAAGGCCACATCCTGGGGCAAGGGTACCGGGGTGGCAGTCAGTTGAGCCGCCTTAGCTAAGGTATTCCAATTTGGCATGAGCATGGCCATTAGACAGGCCATAATGGCCATGGGGGCTTTAAAGGTTTTTTTCTTTATTTTAATGATCGGTTTTTCATTCATCATTTTTTCGCTCCTTCCCTTAACATAAATTTGTACTTCTTGTACATATAAACGATGCGAAGAGCCTTTTCCTTCCCAAATAAATAGAATTTGTTTTAAAAAGGGATGTAAAGGCATTGTATCATTCTTTCGCCAATCCTCCCTTTTAAAGTTGCAACTGGTCAGGAATGTAGCAGGTTAAGCCTGTGTTTTTTATGATAACGGCTGATAGAACCAAAGCGCTTTAGGATATCAAGCCTCTATTTTTAACAGAAGGGCTTAACAAACAATCTCTTCCTTTTTCAATAATATGCTCTTTCAATCTCCGATTTGCCTTGTTTTTCATAACCATCTGTCTTCTTTAGTTCTACTTCTTCTTCGATACAGCAAAAAAGCCTTGCTTCTACCCAGCGGGTTTGAATAAAGGCTTCTTTTTATCTGCATTTTCCAGTTTTATTGTATACCTAGCCCTGAAGACCTCTGGATTGCCTGTCCATGTCTTCTACTACAATGTCAAATATTTCCCCCAAGGTGGCGCAGTATTCTAAAATTTCCCAGGGTTTGTTGGAGTGAAAGTGAATTTTAATCAGCTCATCATCCCCTACGGCTAAAAGGGAGTCCCCTTCGAAATGGGTTTTAAAGTATTCGTTAATTTTGTCTTCATCCAGTCCCTTGCCTTCAATCAGCATTTGAACATCATATCTATATTCGGTCATGTTATCTCCTCCTTAGATTTAGTAAGAATGGCTTATTTTACCACTGATGATGGTAAAAGGGCAACTTTTACTTTCTAAGGCAACATTTAGAACACTTAAAAGACCAAGAAAAAACTTCTCTTGGTCCTTAAGCCATTAACTTTGATATACTGTTTCCAGCCCAGTATCTGCATCAAGGTAAATAGCGTCCAGCTCCTCTTCCTCGGCAATTACAGGCTGAGGCGCCTGATAAAAAACACAAGTACCACAGGAAGAGCTCACCAGCCTTGGCACCGGCATGGGCTTTGCCTTGACTCCTTGTTTTTGAAGGGCCCTTGCATATCTTAAGGCCCCAAAGTGGCTGTGGAAAGTGGCGATATACCGGTTCATCCCTTTGCCTTAATGGTAAGGCGGTACTCATCCCCTTGGCTTTTCACCGCTACAGCCGCCCCATTCGCCAGGGCATACTCCCTGCAGTTTTCAAGGGCGTTTTTGCTGTCCACCATGACCAAAACTTCCTTGTTGTTTTGTAAAGCATTTTTAAGCATCATAAGAGGCTCCGGGCAGGAAATTCCTCTGGCATCAACAGTTATCATCATTAGGCACGTCCTTTCTTTTTTACAAAGGTGTTGTATACGGCAATAAAGAGCATCATAACAAAGAGCAGGGCAAAACCGATTTTTCCGTTAGGGGTAACCCCGGCGGCAGAGGAGGCCATGTTAAAGTTATGGGCAAAGGCAGCCCCGGCCACCATGCCCAACACAGCGATAACCGAATCTCCATTACCACTGCCGGCTAAAACCAGCTGCCTGAAAGGGCATCCCCCCAGCAAAACTGAACCTAGCCCCACCATCACCATACCTAAAAAGTTCCATAAACCATCGGTATGGGCAATGGGTTGTCCTTCAAAACCCAGCTTGAAGTTGCCGGTAATAATGTTGCCAACAGCCCCAACTATAATAATGGTAATAAAAGCGGTTAACATAGCATATTTTTTAAATAAAACCGAATCCCGAATCCCTGCTACAAAACAAAGACGGGAGACAAACCCCACCCCACCCATCACAAGGCCGGCGATAAGGGCTGCCCAAATAGGGGCGTGGGCCGCCCCCGGCCCTTCCTGAGAGAATAATAAAACAGAGGGGAAAACCACTAAAATCACCAAGAGAATGATGGCGGATAAAGGGAGTAAGAACCCATCGGTTTTGGCCACATCATAGGTACGTTTTAGGGTGTAGCCCTTGTTTAAGAAGAAGACTCCCAGTAAAATACCGGCTGCAAAGCCGAAGAGGCCCACCACGGCGTTTAAATCCCCCCCGGCAATACGAAGCACCATACGAAGGGGGCAGCCAAGGAAAATTAAAGAGCCTATCATAACCCCAAAACCCAGCACAAAGCGGGTCACCGGGGCGGAGCCGCCCTTGGGAGCAAATTCCCGTCTGACAAAGGATAGGACAAAAGCACCTAAAATAATACCAACAATCTCCGGGCGCACATATTGCACTACCGCTGCCCGGTGAAGCCCTACCGCTCCTGCAATATCCCGCAGAAAACAGGCAATACAAAACCCCATATTTTTAGGATTGCCCAGGGCCACCAGCACAAGGGCAATAATGGCTGTGAGGGCGCCCACCAAGGGCATTTTGATTTTTTCCTTTATTTTCATCGTTTCCACTCCTTTTGATTGCTGATAAAAAGATAACAAAATGACGGAAAACTTGCAATATAACTTATTAATCATTATAATTTAATTTATAAGTAAAAGTAATAGAGAGGTACCTTATGAAAAAAATCTATGCCGATTACGCTTCCACTTCCTTCCCAAAGGCCCCGGGGGTATCGGATGCCATGAAGGCTTTTTTAGATTATGCCCCCTATAATGTAAACCGGGGAGGCTACGAAGATGCCTACGGCGTTGCCATGGATATTATTGAAACAAGGGAGCTGTTAGCTGCTTTGTTTCATATAAAAAGCCCAAAACAGGTGATTTTTACCGGAGGCATCACCATGGCCCTTAATATGCTTTTAAAGGGAGCTTTAAAAAAAGGCGACCATGTGATTACCACATCCCTTGAACACAACGCTGTAATGCGGCCCCTTTACCAGCTAAGCAAAGAAGGCGTGGATTACAGTATCATTCCCTGTAATACACAGGGGCTGGTGAAAGCTGAGGACATGGTACCCCTGATCAGACCCAACACCAAAGCTGTGGTGATGATTCACGGTTCCAACGTATGCGGCGCCCTGTTGCCCCTTGAGGAAATCGGGGCCCTGTGCAAAAGCCGGGGCATTAAATTCATTGTAGATGCTGCCCAAACCGGTGGCGTAGTTGATATTGACGCAAACAACGTAGATGCCCTGGCCTTTGCCGGCCACAAGGGTTTACTGGGGCCCCAGGGCATAGGGGGGTTTGTTATTAGCCCTGCCTTTGCCAGGGAAATAGAACCCCTTTTAACAGGTGGAACGGGTAGCCAATCCCAAGCCCTTACCCAGCCGGATTTTTTGCCCGATCAGTTTGAACCGGGCACCTTGAACCTACCGGGAATCTTAGGCCTAAAAAAAGCCCTGGAATATATACAGAAAACAGGCATTCAAACCATTTATCAACAAGAAATGGCCATTGTTCAAGCTTTTACAAAAGGAGTGGAAAACCTTAAAGGGGTAAAGCTGATCGGCCCTAAAGCCGGCAAAACTCCTTTAGCCGTCATCTCCCTTGATTTTGAAAAGCTGGATAATGGTGCCGTATCCGCTGCCCTTGATCAGCACTACGGCATTATGACCCGCTCGGGCCTTCACTGCGCCCCGGGAGCCCATAAGGCCCTGGGCACCTACCCCAAGGGTACGGTACGGTTTTCCTTTGGCCATACCAATACATTGGATGAGGTGGACTACATCCTCTCATCCCTTAAAAAACTATTAAAGGAGGGAACAACTTATGGATTTTAGGCAGCTGGAAGCCTTTATTAAAGTAGTAGAGTTGGGGAGTTTTTCAAAAGCGGCAGAGGAATTATATGTTTCTCAACCTTCGGTAAGCAGCTACATTACCGCCCTTGAAAAAGAACTGGATACGGTGCTGATCAACCGCTCCACCAAGGTTCTTTCAACCACGGTATCGGGGGATTTGTTTTTTGCCAAGGCTAAAGAAATGCTTACCCTTAAGCGCAACAGCCTGCAAATGCTCAAAAACCTTACCCAGGAGGTGCGGGGAGAACTGCGGATTTTAGCCTCCTCGGTGCCCTGTCAATATATTTTGCCCAAAGTTTTAGCGGATTTTCACAAGCTGTACCCTAACATTACCTTTACCATGACTCAGGGAGATACCGCCCAGGTAGTGCAGGGCATTGGGGCCCACCGGGCGGACATTGGCTTTGCCGGCAGTGTGCTGATGAACAAAAAATGTGTTTTTGAAAGCTTTATTACAGAAAAGCTGGTTTTTATTGCCCCAAATAACGGCAGCTACGAGAAAAACAAGGCCTACACCCTGGAAGAGCTTTTGTACTCCAACCATTTTATTGCCCGGGAGCTGGGTTCCGGCACCAGGCTGCAATATGAAAAATTTTTTACCGAACAGGGCATCGCCCTTGACCAAATTACCACCTGCGCCAGTATGGACAGCACCCAAAGCATTATCAACGCCGTGCAAAGCGGTCTGGGTATTTCCATTGTGTCTGAGCTGGCGGTAGCTCCCCAGCTAAAACAAAAAAACCTTTTAGCCCTTAACCTAAAATCCCCCCTGCCCGCTAGGAGCATTTATACGGTGCTGAATCAAGGCATCCTCCATTCCCACTTGGTGGAACTGTTTTGCGATTATATTGCCAGCCATAGCCGGCACATGAACCTTGAGGAGGTCTTGCAATGATGAAAAAAACAGCGGTGATTACCGGAGGCAGCAGCGGCATTGGCAAAGCTGCCGCCCAAGCCTTTGCAAAGGGCGGCTACCAGGTGTATGAATTAAGCCGCAGGGGCAAGCACAGCGGAGATATACGCCACATTACTGCCGATGTAACAAAGGAAGAAGAGGTAATATTAGCCTTTAAACAAGTTTACGAGGAGCAAGGGCAAATTGATTTGGTTATCATAAGCGCCGGATTCGGTATTTCCGGTGCTACGGAATTTACCAGCCTTAACGCTGCCAAGGCCTTGTTTGATGTGAATTTTTTCGGTATGGCCGCTGCCATAAATGCAGCCATGCCCTATTTGCGTAAAAGCCGGGGTCGTGTCATTAGCGTAAGTTCTGTAGCGGGGGTATTGCCTGTGCCTTTTCAAAGTTACTATTCCGCCTCTAAGGCAGCGATGAATGCATTAAGCGAATGTATGCGAAACGAGGGACGGATGTTCGGCATTTCTTTTTGCTGTATGTTGCCTGGGGATGTGCAAACGGCCTTTACCGCCGCCCGGCAAAAAGAAGTAGTCGGGGATGACTTATACCAGGGCAAAATTACCCGTTCGGTAGCTGCTATGGAAAAAGATGAGCAAGGAGGCATGACGGCGGCTTATGTGGGCGAAGCCCTGTACCGGGTGGCTGAAAGAAAACGGGTACGCCCCTTTTATACCGTTGGAAAAAAGTACATCTTTTTATCCTTCATTGCCCGTCTCTTGCCCCGGCGGTTGGTGAACTGGATTATGGGAAGGATGTATGGGGGATAGAAATAAGCAAAATTTCAATGTTGATTCTTGCGGCTGCAAAAACAGCGCTTTTTTTACCTGTAATATAAAAGCCAGCGCTTTCACGCTGGCTCAAGGATCCTTCAATATAAAGGGATTAATACACAAATTTCAAAAGGCTTTTCCTTCCTGCCTCCTGATGAAGGCCAAAAAGCCGACTTGCTGTTGCTTATTAAATCTACACTATTTTGCTTTTAATCAAGTTTTTTTGTTATTGAGATATCGCTAAGCGTTCGCCCACAAGAATAAAGCGGGCTTCATTCAATGCTTTGGCAACCTGGTCAGGGCAGGAAGACCCGTCGGAAGCATGGCAGGAAATCCCTGCAAAACGCTCAATAATGGTATCGATTGCTTCTTCCTCGGCCAGGGCTGAAAAACCCCGGGCATTGCCATCACATCCATCATAAATAACAAGGTCTGAAACGCTTAATGCCTCTTCATTAATGACAAAAGTAATTTTAGTTGAGCAGGTGTTCCCCTGGGTAATGTACTCAAAGTTGCGCACCCCTTCTTTATTGGCTCCGGTTTCTTTAATCTGTTCCGAAGGATCGGGCAAGGCGGGGGGTATATATCCCAATTCTTTAGGGTCTATTTCAGCAGCGGTTAAGGCGTTGGCTACAGCCACTACAAAACCGTTACTGCTTAATGTAGCGCCTGATATGGCATCAACTTTCAAGGTTTGGCCGTCTAAAATGGCCTTTGTCATTCCTTCATAGGCTTTTTCTCCGAAACCCTCGGTCTCTTCTTCCTGGGTAACCTGAATATCAATAATGCTCTTATCATCTAAGGTAACAGCAACTTTAATCTCTCCATTGCGTCCATCTCCGGTGCCTTCGTAAGTGCCCGGCGTATAGGCCCCAGCAAAAGCAGTTGTTCCCATACACAGCACCAAGGATAGAATGATGAATATATTAATTTTCTTCATATAATTTTATCTCCTCTATACATTTAGTGAAAGAACTAGCATTTCATAGCGCTGAAATTTCCTGCAAAAAAGCACGATGTGCATTTTGCACCAGAAATAATGTTTACAGCCTGTTCTACGGCATTTGCAAATTGATCAGGGCAGGAGGAACCGCTTTTAATTAAATTACACTGTAAGCCTTTTAGCCTGCTAATAATCGTATCTGTGGTTTTGCCTTCTGAAAGAACGGCTACACCGCTTGTGCTTCCATCACAGCCATCTTTAAAAGCAATATTATGCACTGTCATATCTTCTGTGTTGATGTCAAAGGTAATTAAGGTAATGTGGGCCCTATTGTCAGGCACGTACTCAAAAGAACGGTAACTATTCCCTTCCTTATTTTGGGTGGTTTCTTTAATCAGTTCGCAGGGCAAGGCATTGGCCTTCCAATGGTAGTCTGGTTGAGGTTTTTCTTCAGCGGCACTTTCGGCAATGGTTTTAACACCCGGGGCAAGAAGGGCCCCTGCTAAAGCAATACCTGCAGTCATTTTGCCAGTTGACTTTAAAAATGAACGACGGGATTTTAGCTTATCCATGATGTACCTCCTAAATAAAATGAAATAGATAAATGATTTTGTTGCGTTTTTAACCCCTTCCATCTAGCACAATGAATGGAATTTTTTTGTTAAAAACATAACAATTTCTATTATAGCCCTTTGTCCTCTATAAGTCAACAGTGTTTTGTTAAAAAATATTCAAATTCTCTGATCGCCATTAAAAGGTATCTGTTTTTCATTTTTTCTATCCTCTCTTTTGCTTAAAAACTGCCTCCAGCTGAAGTTTTCGGCTGGAGGCAGTTTTTATTTATCTATTTATTTTACTGTATGATTAGTGATTCATCCTTTTCTACCCAAGAATAGCTTTCAAATCCTCTTCGGGGGTGGAAATGGGTTTGATGTTGAAGGTTTCAATTAAAGTATTTAACACATTGGGGGATACAAAAGCCGGAAGGGTTGGCCCCAAGTAAAAGTTTTTCATGCCAAGGGCCAGAAGGCTTAATAGAATACACACAGCCTTTTGCTCGTACCAGGACAGCACCAGGGTTAATGGCAAATCGTTAAGGCCGCAGTTAAAAGCATCGGCCAAGGCTTGGGCTACCTTTACGGCACTGTAGGCATCGTTGCACTGGCCCATGTCCATCATCCTTGGCAGGCCCCCAATGGCCCCTAAATCCAAATCATTAAAGCGGAACTTGCCGCAGGCCAGGGTTAAAATAACCGTATCACTGGGGGTTTGTTTTACAAATTCTGTATAATAGTTGCGTCCCGGGGCGGCGCCATCACAGCCCCCCACCAGGAAAAAGTGCTTAATATCCCCGCTCTTTACGGCTTCAATCACTTGATCCGCAACAGATAATACGGTGCCGTGGCCAAAGCCGGTGGTTAAGGTGCTGCCCCCGTTAATGCCGGTGAGTTTTTCGGTTTGACTATAGCCACCCAGTTCGAAGGCTTTTTCAATGAGGGGGGTAAAGTCCTTATCTTCGCCAATGTGAATCATATCGGGGTAGCCCACTACAGAGGTGGTGAAGATACGGTCTTTATAGCTGTCCCTAACGGGCATAATGCAGTTGGTGGTAAAAAATACCGGGGCGGGGATGTTGGCAAACTCCTTTTGCTGGTTTTGCCAGGCGGTGCCAAAGTTGCCCTTTAGGTGGCTAAAGCCCTTGAGTTTGGGGTAGCTATGGGCGGGGAGCATTTCGCCGTGGGTATAAATGTTTATGCCCTTGCCCTGGGTTTGCTCTAATAGCAAATACAAATCGTGTAAATCGTGGCCTGTTACCACAATAAAGGGGCCAGCCTCAATATGGGTGGAAACAGGGGTAGGCACCGGAGTGCCGTAGCTTTGGGTATTGGCCCTGTCCAACAGTTCCATGCATTTTAAGTTTACCTGGCCGGTTTCAAGAACCAGGGCAAGGAGCTTATCAGCGTTGTTCTCATCGGCAATGGCCTTTAGAGCGGTTACAAAAAAGCGGTTTACCTCCTGATCTTCATAACCCAGGGTGGCAGCATGGTGGGCATAGGCTGCCATGCCCTTAATCCCAAACAAAATGAGGGATTTTAAGCTGCGGATATCCTCATCATCTGTCCATAGGGTTTTCATGTCCATCTCCGGCACAAAGGGGTAGTTTTTCGCCTCCATGGCCACCTTGTCAAGCCAGGCGGTAATGGCTTCATCGTCAAAGTTTACGTTAGTAATGGTTAAAAACAAACAATCGATAATCAATTTTTCCACCTGATTGGTGGCCTTGTCCCCAGCGGCTTTGGCAAGGGCAATAATGCTGCCCGTTACCCGGTCCTGAAGGTTCGCGGTATCGCTTTTTTTGCCGCAAACTCCGGCCATAGTGCAGCCTACATTTTTAGCCGTTTGCTGACATTGAAAACAAAACATTTTTTCCATTTTACGTTTCCTTCTTTCTTTTTTAGTTTTGATTGGATTACAAAGGGTTTCTTAGGCCACTTTGCCTTTTGCGGCCTATGCCATACACATGAGCCCCGCTTCTTCTTTGGGCTTTCACCCAATAGCTGCAGCCGTTATCACACAAAATGCGCTAACAGTTCAAGCGATAGATCGGTTAATACTCCAACACTTCACCTTGGGTAGAAAGGGTAATAATTTGCCAGGGAATCATTTTACCGCAATTGGCCAGGGCCTTTTTTGCTGCGTTTTCAATACCCCCGCAACAGGGCACCTCCATACGCACAATGGTAAGGGCTTTTACATCGTTTTGGCTTAAAATGGCGGTAAGCTTTTCACTGTAATCTCCTTCATCCAGCTTAGGGCAGCCAATTAAGGTAATTTTATTTTTCATAAAGCTTTCATGAAAATTGCCGTGAGCGTAGGCTGCACAATCAGCAGCAATTAAAATATGAGCATGATGAAAATAGGGAGCGTTAACAGGGGCCAGCTTGATTTGCACCGGCCATTGATTTAGCCGGCTTTGGGGGGCGGCTTGTTGATGAACAGCTTCTTGAGGTAGGTTTTCCCTTTCTATAATACCGCTTCGGCTGCCAGGGCAGCCGCCACCAGCACAAGGGCTAGGGGTTTGTTTTTTAAGGTGTTCATCTACCGCTTTTTGATCATAGGGCAGGGCTTCTCGTTGTTCAAAGGTAATAGCCCCAGTGGGGCAGGAAGGCAGGCAATCCCCCAAACCATCGCAGTAGTCATCCCGTATGAGCTTGGCTTTGCCATCTACCATTTGTATAGCCCCTTCGTGGCAAGCCTTGGCGCAAAGGCCGCAGCCGTTGCACAATTCTTCATCTATTTTAATCATTCTACGTACAATCATTTTGTATCCTCCTCTATGATGCCTATTGCAATTTCACCCTTACTATACTACAATTAAAGAAAGGTTTCCGTTGCAACAGCAACGAATCAAGTTTTTTTGAAAGAAGGATCTCTTTTTTGAAGATTTCACCATCTCTAATTCATTCCCCTTTGTTTTTAGGGCTCACCCAAGAAGAAATTTTTTCGGTTATTAACTGCTTTGAAGGAAGGATATCCACTTATCCTAAAGGGAACGAAATTTTATCCATGGGGGATAAGATAACCTTTATAGGTACGTTAATTACAGGGAAACTGGCCATTTTTAAGGAGGATGCCGAAGGCAACCGGTCACTGCTGACCCACCTGGGCCCCGGCGACCACTTTGCCGAGGTCTTTGCTTTTTCCGGTGTGCCTTTTAGCCCTGTTTGTGTATTGGCAGAGGAAGAAGTGCAGGTGCTTTTATTGCCTAAAGATCATTTTTTACCGACCTGCGCCAAAAACTGCAGTTTTCACAGCAAGCTTATTCAAAATCTCCTGCAGATTTTATCTGCAAAATCCTTATATCTTCAAAGCCGAATGAGTTTTTTAGGAGAAAAAACCCTGCGGAAAAAAATCCTTTCTTACTTGCAGTCTTTTTTTAAGGAAGAGGGGGTTCCTTTTACAATCCCCTTTAACCGGGAACAGCTGGCGGATTATTTATGCGTTGACCGCAGTGCCCTGTCCCGGGAACTGTCCAACCTTAAAAAGGAAGGGCTGATTGACTATCATAAAAACCGATTTACCTTGTTTTGATTTAAATGAGGTTTCCTAGGGAAAAAACCAAATGGAAAGTGTGGAATGCATGAAGGCGGCAAGATGCCTTCCTATAAAATCGAGGCCAAGCGCCATGGGCGGTGGGCTTCGGCGATTTTTTTAGGGAAACCACTACTTGGCAAATTATTTTACCCGGGCATATTGTGCCTCTCTATACCCCAGGAGAAGCGCTGGGATAATAAAAATCACAAAAGCAGCGATGCTGCTAAAAACAATCTGCAATACCAATAAAATGAAATTCATTTTATTGGAGGATGTGGACTTTATCGGCACCTTAAAGCCCCTTTGGCCAAGGCCAAAGGGGCGGGTTTTTATATTTTTATTTATTGTTTTGTGCTGCAATGATAAACCGGTGCTGGGTGCTTTCAACAAAGCCTTGTTCGTCAATCTCATTTTGTAAAAGCCACAGCTTTTCCAAATTTTCCTTAACCGAAAAGCCAGGGAAAGACCAGGGGATTTGCTTGGCGAAAAACACAATGGCCCCCACATCAAAAAACCTTAAGGAGGTAAAGGCCTCTTTTTGAACCTGGATGGAAAACCCCTGTTTTTGAAAGGCCCTCACCTGTGTTGCCAAGGAAAAATCCATATTTTCTTTAGGGATGAGGTTGATTTTCTCCTCCAAGGAGCGGTCGTTTTCCCCGCCTACCTGTTGAGTAATGAACAAGCCTCCGGGTTTTAGCACCCGCTGAACTTCAGCCAAATCATAGCTTTCGTGGCGGTTAATTGCCAAATCAAAAGCATTATCCCCCATAGGCAAAAGGTTGTCTTCCTCAACGGGGTATACTTTAACTCCAAGGGGTGCCAGGTTTTCTATACATCGTTTCAGGTTGGGGGGCCAGCCCTCGGTAACGGCGGTATGCTCGTAGGGATGATTTAAGCTTTGTAAAAACTCCCCGCCGCCGGTGCCCATGTCTAAAAGCTTCGCATCAGTAAAAAGAGCCTTTCTTACAATATTGCCATAGTCCCAGGGTAGAGGCTCTTCCTCCCAGCGGCCATCAAGGTAGGAAAAATCCCATCCTGTAAAAGCCTGGTGTTCTTCCTTGAGCCAGGTTTCAATATGTTTTTTATTTTTCACGGTAGCTGCTCCTTTATTTTTTTATTGGTTCAAAAGATAAAGGCGCAATACCCTACAGCCCTATACCCACCCTCGGCGCAAAGGGCTGTGGTTATACTGCGCCGAGAAGCTACCTCGTTTTTGCGGTTTGTAAATCCAAGAATTCAAACCCTTCACCGCCTTTTAAAATCGTAATTACAGTATAGCGGTTTATGCCCTAAAAAACAAACGGCCCTTGCCTGTAGTGGTATAATAGGGGCAGCCTAGTATACCGTTATGATAGCAGTGAGGGTAATGATGAAACATATTTTAATTGTTGATGACGACCTTTATATCGGCAATATGCTTGAGGAAGTGCTTCAAAAAGAAGGGTACCGAACCACCCGGGCCTATTCGGGCACCGAGGCCCTGTTGGTACTCTCTTGCGCCACCCCTGATTTAATATTGCTGGATTTAATGCTCCCCGGCCTGACAGGGGAAGAGTTGCTTCCAAAAATCACCGGTATTCCTGTTATTATTATCAGTGCCAAGGCAGGTGTTGAGAACAAGGTAGGTCTTCTGCTAGGGGGAGCGGCAGACTATGTGACAAAACCCTTTGACATAAAAGAGCTTCTGGCCCGCATTGCGGTGCAGTTTCGTATAAACACCGATACGGTCAAGGGGCGCTTTATATCCTTTGAGAATATTCGTATAGATACCTATAGCCAGGCTGTTTTAATTGATAAAGTAAACCTTCTACTGACCCCTACAGAATATACCATTTTAAAAATACTGGTACAAAACCAAAACCAGGTGACCACAAAGTCCCTGCTGCTTGACCGTATCAGCCTAGATACCCCCGATTGCACCGAGGGCTCTTTAAAAATGCATGTGAGCAATTTGCGCAGAAAATTGCGAGCCGTTACGGATAAGGATTATATTGAGGCCGTTTGGGGCATTGGGTTTAAGTTGAAGGAATAAATAAATCTTTACCAATTCTTTACTCTTTTCTTGACCGGCTTGTTTACCCTTTTGCCTTATGATGAAAAGCATCAGCTAAAAGGAGGTTTATTTTATGGATTATGTGTTAACCACTGATGCTTTAACCAAGGCCTACGGCTCCTTCAAAGCCTTAAGCGGCCTGACCATGCATGTGCCAAAGGGGGCTATTTACGGCTTTATTGGCAAAAACGGTTCGGGGAAAACCACCCTGATGCGCCTTGTTTGCGGCCTGCAAGAGCCCACCCAGGGCAGTTACCATTTATATGGCGCCCCCCGGGGCAGTAAAGAGATTAGGCAAATGCGAAGGCGCATGGGAGCCATTGTGGAAACCCCATCAATTTACCTGGATATGACGGCAGATGAAAACCTGAAACAGCAGTGCCGTATTTTGGGGCTGCCCACCTACGAGGATATTCCCCCTACCCTTGAATTGGTGGGCCTAGAAGGCACAGGTAAAAAGAAGGCCAAACACTTTTCATTAGGGATGAAACAGCGCTTGGGCATTGCCATTGCCCTTTTAAGCAGCCCTGATTTTTTGGTGCTGGATGAACCGGTAAACGGCCTTGACCCCCAGGGGATTGTTGAAATGCGGGAACTGCTGTTAACCCTCAACCGGGACCAGCAGATTACCATTTTAATTTCAAGCCATATTTTGGCGGAGCTTTCCCGGCTGGTGACCCACTACGGCTTTATAGACAAGGGCCAAATGGTGAAGGAAATCAGCGCAAAAGAACTGGAAGATACCTGCCAAAAGCGCACCCGCCTCAGGGTAAGCCATATAAAAACCCTGGCCAGGGTATTGGATACCCTGGGTATAGCCTATAAAATACTGGCAGATAACAAGGCTGATGTATACGGCCAAGTGAATGTTACTCAGTTAACCCTGGCCCTTGCCAAAGAAAACTGCGATATTCTTTCAATCACCGGCCAGGATGAAAGTTTGGAGAGCTATTATATGGCCCTGGTGGGAGGTGCAGACCATGCGTAAACTTTTATCCGCAAACTTTAGCAGGCTTTTTAAAACCAAGGCTTTTTGGCTGGGAATGGGCGCCATGGTACTAGCGTTTTTTATCATCCACCGCCCTCACTCTTCCCCCCTTTATTTTGAGAAAACCTTTTTTCAGTATACCCTGCTCATCGGCTTTTTTGTTGCCATTTTCACAGCTCTTTTTATCGGCACCGATTATCACGATGGCACCATCCGCAATAAAATCATCCTAGGCCACCCCAGGCAGGCCTTATATATTAGCAACTTGATTGTTTGCTTTGCCGCCGCCTTGCCAGCAGCATAAACAAAGAACTGGCCCTGTTAAGGCAGCAGCGGCGGCGGTTTCAAAGCGGCAACCAAGAACTAAAGGATGCCATTACAAACATGGCCCATGATTTGCGTACCCCTCTTACCGCCATTTACGGGTATGTGGACTTAATGGAAAAAGAAGAAATTTCTCAAGAAGCAAAGCGCTATCTTGCGTTCATTCAAAACCGCATTACAGCCCTAAGCCAGCTTACTGAAGAGCTGTTTCGCTATTCGGTTATCACATCCACCGCTGCCCCTCCGGCCTTTGAAAACCTAAGCCTTAACACCCAGCTTGAAGAAAGCCTTGCCGCCTACTACAGCCCTTTAGTGGAAAGGGGGATTATCCCCACCATAACCATGCCGGCGGAAAAAGTCATCCGCCCTCTTAATCCTGAAACCTTAAGGCGTATTTTTTCCAATGTGCTTAGCAACGCCTTAAAATACAGCGATGGGGATTTGATGATTTTCCTTTTTGATACCGGGGAAATCCATTTTTCAAACACTGCTAAAAGCCTTGATGCCCTCCAGGTAGAAAAGTTGTTCAACCGCTTTTACACCGTTGAAAGCGCACGAAAATCCACAGGCCTTGGCCTGGCTATCGCCAAAACCCTGGTGGAACAGATGGGAGGCACCATCACCGCCCAGTACCAAAACCAACGGCTTACGGTAATGATCCATTTTCCTCTTACCGGTTAAGGTGTGGACGGTTGAATCATTTTTCCACTTTGCTTAAAATGTACAACTTGAGTAAAACAAAATTTTTTATTTTTTGCTATATTATAAATTGAAGGGAGGGAAGCAAAAAATGCAGAATGAGGCTGTCGAAAAAATGATTGTCTGGATTGAAACCCATTTACAGGAGGATTTATCCCTTTTAGAAATATCCCGGCAGGTGGGCTACTCTCCCTATTACTGCTCCAGCCGTTTTCATCAAATAACAGGCCAAACCCTCAAAAGCTATATTGCCGGCCGTCGCCTGGCCCATGCTGCCTTTATGGTAAGGGATACCAACCGCCCCCTTTTAGACATTGCTCTTTGCTACGGTTTTTTATCCCAGCAGGCTTTTACCAGAGCCTTTAGTCAGGCTTACGGCTTAAGCCCTGCCGCTTACCGTAAAAATCCCTTCCCTATTCCCTTGGCAATCAAAAAAACAGTTCTCTTTCCTGATGATACAGGCGAAAAAGGAGGTTTTACAATGAATCAAACCCTGTTAACCGATGCAAAAATACGTGTAGAATATATACCCGAACATGGGTACATGGCTCTTCGGGACGAGGGCGTACAAGAATACTTTCCCTTTTGGCAGCGGCATAACTGCGATGAAACCTTGGGCATGATAGAAAGCCTAAGCCACATTGCTCACCCTGTTGTAGGCATCCATACCGCCGGCTGGTTTTGGAAAAATGAAAAACGGGGCTATACCTATGGAATGGGGGTAGAGCAGAGTTATAGTGGTTCTCTACCCAAAGGCTTTACACTTAAAAAATATCCAGGCAGCTACTACCTGGTGTTTTATCACCCCACCTTCGACTTTTTAAAAAACTGCCAGGAGGTAATGGACCGAGTAGAAACTTTAGCCTGGGCTTTTGATCCAAAAATCTTGGGCTTTGCCTGGAACGAGGAAGATTGCCAAATGTACCAGCGTCACCGGCCGGAAACCCTGGGTTATGAAGTGCTCCGTCCGGTGGTAAGGGTATAAGAGGCGAAAAACCATCCCCTGTCCTGAGTAAAGGCACCTTTTCTTTTTATCTTCCATCCTGTATGTACTTGATCTTTTTTTCCAACATACCCTTCACAAGTAAATGTAATTAACTTTTACATCAATCAAAAGCACCGCTCCTTGGTTCATTTGAACTCAAGCAGCGATGCTTTATGATGTATAATATATGCTTTTATATAAGGTCAATCACCCGGGCCACATCTTCTTCCCTGGTAGCCCAGCTGGTTGCAAAGCGGACCACGGTACGGCTAGAGTCCAGCGTTTCCCAAAAGCTGAAAGAAACTTTTTTCTTTAATTCATTCATTTTTTTATTATCCAGCACCACAAAAATTTGATTGGTAGGGCTTTCAAAATAAAAGGAATAGCCCTTGGCTTTAAAGGCTTCTTTCAACTTTTTAGCCATGGCTATGGCATGTTTTGAAATAGTTACATATAAATCATCGGTAAACAGGGTATCAAACTGAATACCCAGCATACGCCCTTTAGCCAGTACTGCCCCCTGTTGTTTCATAACAGTAAAAAAGTGCTTGGGGCTATGGTGGGTAAAAACCACGGCTTCCCCAAATAAAGCCCCTACCTTGGTTCCGCCAATGTAGAACACATCGGTATATTTGGCAATCAGGGGCAAGGTTACGTCGGTATCCTCCGAAGCCAGGCCATAGCCTAAGCGGGCACCGTCCAAATAAAGGGGCAGGCTGTTTGCCCTGCATACCCGGTTTAAATCCTCCAGTTCTTTTCGGGTGTATAATGTGCCATACTCTGTAGGGTGAGAAATATATACCATTCCCGGCTGCACAATATGGTCTTTGCTGTCGTCCCCCTTCAGCTTGTCTATATAAGCCTGTACCTGGGCTGCAGAAATTTTGCCCTCTTTTTGAGGCAGGGTAATCACCTTATGGCCCCCCGTTTCAATGGCACCCCCCTCATGCTGCGCAATGTGCCCCGTCTCCGGGGCAATGACCCCCTGGTAACTGCGCAAAAGAGCCTTGATGACCGTGGCATTGGCCTGGGTACCCCCTACCAAAAAATAAACCTCCCCTTGGGGGCATTGGCAGGCTGTCTTGATTTTTTCCTTAGCCTGGTCGCAATAAGGATCAAAACCATAGCCGGTGGTTTTTTCCATGTTGCTTTGCATCAGCCGCTCCAAAATCAAAGGGTGCGCCCCTTCCATATAATCGCTTTCAAAGTATTCCATGATCGCCGCTCCTATTTTTGTTTTTTGTATACAGTAGGTTTCATCATAGCTTTATTTTACAGCCTTTGTCAACCAGAATGAGTGATTTTGAAAGAAAAACTTCCTGTGATATACCATGATTGAAATACTGCACAAAAGGAGGGTCAACCAAAGAACGGGGATTTTTTCGAAAAACAAGGAAAAAAGCGTAGGAATAGCGCCACTGTTTCGAGAATTTTTGACGAACCTTCCGTAAAAAGCGCCTCCTTTGCATTGTGCAACAAAAACTTTGAAGCCTTACGCCAATATTTTATACAACAGGGCTATCCCTTTCAGTACCCTCTATATCGGCAAGCCTGTATGGTTCATTGCCCTAAAAGCTTAACAGAAATACAAACAGGCGAAGAATACATGGTTTTGATTGGCGAAGCCGCCGCCTTTCTAGCTCCAGCTCTTTAGAGGGCACCAGTTTTGCCCTTCACTCAGTCATGCTGCTAACCGATGCCTTGAATCAAGAGAAGGATCCTAACAAAGCCTACCATAAAAGCGCCCGTAAGCTAAAGGTAAAAATGGCCTTTAAAATGGTAAAATCCCTTGGTATTTGCACCCCTCCCCTTTGCCGGATGTGCCTAAAAACGGGAATAAGAACCTTAAAGGTAAAGGAGAAAATCGGTCCATAAAAAAGCGCAGCCCTGGGCGCACTTTTTTATGGACCGATTTTGGTATAAACCAATTTTCCATCTATTTTGATTGATTCCATTAAATCCATTTCATCTGCCAGGGCTGAAAAGGAGGAGGAAAGCAGGCTGTTTAAATCAATGCCTTCCTTTATTTCCGTCTTTCTGGCCAGGGTAATATGGGGGATATAGGGTTTGTTTTGAAGCGTAAAACCTGCCTGCTTTAAGTGATGGGCCAGCTGTTTTTGGGCGGCGGCCAGCTGGCTGTTTTCTTTTATACCAAGCCATACCAAGGGGCCCTCTTTTCGGTTAAATTGCCCTATAGAATCAAATATCAGCCGGGTTGGGGCAAAGGAAGTCTCTTTGATGGCCTGGTGAATGAAAATCAAAGAATCTTCTTCCACCTCTCCTAAAAAAGCAAGGGTCAGGTGAAAATTTGGAACAGGCGGAAAAAGAGCATGAGGGGATAGTTCCCTTAGCCTATGCTGTATTAGGGCCATCAAACCCTTTGTTTTTTCATCAAAGTTTATCGCTATAAACAGGCGCACTCTGCTTCTCCTCTACTTTTAACAAGTCCTTCTTGGGGTTTTTATATTTTATTCTCATGGGCTCTTTTTATCATACCAGTTTCTTCTTCTTTAATAAATATCCGTTTAGTAAAAACAACATACAAAAAGCGCTTAGGAACAGTCTAAGCGCTTTTATTGTAATGATGCCTTTTAATCTTTTGCTTTTACCACCTGGTATAGAATATCCGTTACCGTATTGATGCCCAGCTTGGCGCTGTTTAGCATCATGTGGTAATTGTCGCTGTTTTTCCACTCGAGCCCCGTAACCACTTTAAAGTAGTTGGCCCGCCGTTTGTCAAAAGTGCGCAGGGTCGATTCTGCCTCCCCCGAGTCGATGCCATACACCTTTACCGCCCGTTCAAGGCGCTTGGAATGATCGGCACTAATAAACACCCTTAATACCTTGGGGTTGCTTTTGAGCAGCCCTGCCGCCCCCCGGCCCACCAACACACAAGGGTTCATGGCCAGTTCGGCAATAATGTTAGCCTCTACCAGGGCCAACTCCTGGGTAGTGGTCAGCCCTGGGCGCTTGCCCGAGGTTACATTAGCCAGCATGTTCAGCCCAAACAAAAGGCTGCCGGTAATGCTCTCCTCCACTTCCCTTAAACTTTGAACGGGTTTTTGCAAAAAGGCCGCCGCCTGTTCCAAAATTTCCTCATCATAACATAAGATCCCCAGTTTTTCAGCCAGCTTCTGCCCTACTGCACTGCCGCCGCTAGCATACTCCCGCTCAATGGCAATGATTTTATATTCCATCGTCCTCTCTCCTTCAGTTTTTGATTAAGCAGCCTGTTCAAACTGGCTTCTATATAATTCTGCATAAAATCCATTTTGCTCAAGCAGGGCATCGTGGTTACCGCTTTCAACAATATCCCCATCCCGCATAACCAAAATCATGTCAGCGTTTTTAATGGTCGACAGCCTGTGGGCAATTACAAAGGAAGTTCTCCCCTGGGTTAGCCTATCCATAGCCGCCTGTACAATCCGCTCGGTACGGGTATCGACAGAGCTTGTGGCTTCATCCAATATAAGCAGGGGTGCATCCTGAATCATGGCTCTGGCAATGGTTACCAGCTGTTTTTGCCCTTCAGATAAACTGGCCTTGTCGTTTAATACCGTATCATATCCCATGGGCAGTGTTTTTACATAGTGGTGTAAACCCACAGCCTTACAGGCATCCACTACCTGCTCGTGGGTAACCCCTTGCTTGGCGTAAACAATATTTTCTTTAATGGTTCCTTCAAACAGCCAGGTATCTTGCAAGACCATACAGAACTGATCGTGCACATTTTCCCTGGTCACCTGGCTGGTGGGCGTGCCGTCTAGCATAATTTCGCCGCTGTTCAGCTCGTAAAAACGCATGAGTAGATTAACCATAGTGGTTTTACCCGCCCCTGTGGGGCCGACAATGGCAATTTTTTGCCCCGCTTTAACCGAGGCTGAAAAATCATTGATGATAATTTTATCCTTATCGTAACCAAAGCGCACATGGTCAAAAATCACGTCGCCTTTTACATTTTGAAGGGTTTGGACCTTATGACTTTCATCTTCCAGTTCTTTTTCTTCCAGAAACTCAAACACCCGTTCACTGGCCGCAGCGGTGCGCTGGAGGGTTTGCATGGACTGGGCCAGCTGAGAAAGAGGCTGGGTAAAAAACCGTATATACATCATAAAGGCTACAATTACCCCAAAGGAAATATGCCCGCCCATGGCTAGCGCCGCACCAACCACACAAACGGCCACATAGCCAAAGTTACCGATAAAGTTCATAATAGGCATCATCAAGCCTGACAAAAACTGGGCTTTCCAGGCACTGTCGTGGAGGCGGCCGTTGATGTTTTCAAAATCTTCGCTGGCCTTCTTACCCCCATTATACACCTTTACCACATGGTGCCCAGAGTAAATTTCTTCAATATGGCCGTTGATATCTCCTATGCCCTGCTGTTGAGCACCAAAATATTTTTGAGATTTGGACATGATCACCATCATCAGCACAAAGCCGACAATGGTAGAGCCCACCGCTGTTAGGGCCATAATCCAATTGTTGTAAAACATCATCACCAGGGAGCCTATAAACATGGTTAAAGCGCTTACCAGGGTACCGATGCTTTGATTGAGGGTTTGCCCGATGTCGTCCACGTCGTTGGTAACCCGGCTTAATACATCCCCATAGCTGACCTTATCAAAGTAAGCCAGGGGCAGGCGGTTGATTTTTTGCGAAATATCCCGCCGCATGCCTTGGGAAATTTTAGCTGCAAAAGTAGCCATAATATAGTTTGATAATGCGTTGAATAAAAGAGCCAGGCCATAGATAATCAAAAGGCCTGTAATCACTTTCAACACGGCTTCCATATCAATGGTGCCAATTACAGGCAGGCCGTTTATAATGCTTGGCAGTCCCTTTGCAATTTCGTTGGTTAAATCCTTCAACTTATCGGGGCCTATAATTTGGCAGACGGTGCCAAGAGCCGATACGATGAGGGTAACAATCATGGCAGGCATATATTTTTTACAATAGTCAATTAGCTTTCCCCAGGTTTTTTTAAAGTCCTTGGCTCGTACATTGGCGCCCATGGAGCCTCCACCTGACCCATGGCCCATTCCTCTTCCTTGTTGACTCATGACGCTAACTCCTCCTCGCTTAGTTGAGACATGGCGATTTCTTTATACACATCGCAGGTTTTTAAAAGCTCTTTATGGGTACCCTTGCCTGCAATCTCTCCTTCATCCAGTACAATAATCATATCTGCGTCCATAATGGTACCAATACGCTGGGCTACGATTAAGTTGGTTACATTGGCTGTTTCTTTTTTAAGGGCGCTTCTAAGCACTCGGTCGGTTTTATAGTCAAGTGCCGAAAAAGAGTCGTCGAATATGTATATTTCTGGTTCCCGGCAAACAGCCCTGGCAATAGAAAGCCGCTGTTTTTGCCCGCCAGACACATTGGTACCGCCCCTGGCAATGGGTGCCTGATAGCCCCCCTCCATATTCTCTACAAAATCCGTTGCCTGGGCAATGCGGATGGCTTTACGAATGCCCTCTTCGCTGTATTCGCCCCTGCCGTTTTCACCATAGGCCACATTTGATTCAACAGTGCCTTTAAACATTACAGCTTTTTGAGGCACATAGCCAATTTTATTATACAGGGCTTCCTGGGTATAGTCATTTACACTCACCCCGTCAACCAGCACCCGGCCCTCGGTAGGATCAAAAAACCGGGGGACCAGATTAATCAAGGTGGATTTACCGCTGCCGGTAGAACCGATAAAGGCCACGGTTTCCCCCTGTTTGGCAGTAAAGTTAATGTTTTTAAGCACGTACTCGGCAGCGCCGGGGTATTTAAAGCTTACGTTTTCAAACACCACTTCCCCTTTTACCCCAGGTTTACCCTGAATTATGGGGCCATCAACAATTTTAGGCTGTGTATCCAGCACCTCATTAATACGCCGGGCCGATACATTGGCCCTGGGAAACATGATAAAGACCATCACCAGCATCATAAAAGCCATAATCACCTGCATGGCATAGCTTGTAAACACCACCATGTTGGAAAACAGCTCCATTCGCTGCGTAAGCCCTGCATTGTTGATTAAGTAGGCCCCAATCCAGTAAATAGCAAGGCTTAGGCCGCTCATAATGGTGCTGATTACCGGCATCATTATCGACATGGCCCGGTTGGTGAACAGGCTGGTGTCTGTAAGCTCGGTATTGGCTTTTTCAAACTTCTCCTCCTGGTAATCTTCTGCATTATAAGCCCGCACGACCCGAACTCCGGTTAGGTTCTCCCTGGTAACACGGGTCAGGTTATCGGTTAAGGTCTGCATTTTCTTAAATTTTGGCATTACAAACACCATAACCAAAAGAACAACCAGCAGCAAAAGCCCAACAGCCCCTGCCGTTGCAACAGACCATTCAATGCCCTTGCCGGCAATTTTGGTAATGGCCCAAATGGCCATAATAGGGGCTTTTACAACCACCTGCAGGCTCATGGTTACCAGCATTTGTACCTGGGTTACATCGTTTGTAGAACGGGTGATTAAGCTGGATGTGGAAAAACGGCTGATTTCTTCCATCGAAAAGGACTCTACCTTATTAAACATCAAGCTGCGCAAACGCCTGGAGAAAGATGCGGCGATTTTAGCTACAAAAAAGCCCACCGTTATTGCAGAAACCAGACTGCCCAAGGCGCACAAAAGCATATAACCCCCTGTTTTCCAAATATCCCCCATGGCACTTCCCGGGGTTTGAACCAGCCGGGTAATTTCCGACATATAGTCGGGTATTTTTAAATCCAGCCATACTTGGGAAACGATGAAAATAAGACTGATGCCCATCATCATCCATTCTTTTTTCTTTAGGTATTTAAATATTTTGGTCATCCAAATATTCCTCCCTATCCATTGATATACGTATAAGCCCTTTTGTTAGTCTTTTATTATAAGGCCCCGGTTTCATCGGCTGCCTTTCCTCAAAACAAGTATTACTTAAGCCCCTTATTCCCTCGGCTCGGCAGAAATGGCCGCCAGTTTTTGGCTGATGCGTACATATTCACGGGCGTCCTCCTCCCCCAGCAGGGAAAGAACATTTGCCGTATTTTGAGTCATAACAGCCCTGTGCTCTTTAGCAAAATCCTTTCCTTTTTCCGTTAAGGCAACAGGGGTTTTGCGCCTGTCGCTAGGGCTTGTGCTGCGGGTGATAAAGCCTTTTTTCTCCAAGCTGTTCAGCACCGTTGCCACCCTGGCAGAGCTGACTTTCATTTTTTCACCAATCATCCCCGGCAGCATTTCATCCCCCTCCATATGAAGAAGGTTTAACACCACCATTTCACCCTGCATGGCCTCATACATTTTTTTGTGGGGCCGTGATTGGTGCATCGCCATAACACTTTGCAGCAATTTTTGAGCCAGGTCTTCATAGTCCATGTAGATTCCCCTTTTAATTAACTAACGGTGTTAGTATCTAACACTATTACATATTAATCTTTTTTTATTGGCCGTCAACACAAAGGAGCAGCTTTTACACTTCGTTCATATTTATACGAATCCATTTATTTTTGACAGTCTAAGCAGGAGGAATACCCCCTGCCAACACTATTTTTTATAAAAAGAGCTGCTGTGTTATACATAGCCTTAAAAGGCGCAAAGCAATTTTTGTTTTGTCAAATAGTATTTTTTATTTTTTCCTTTTTCATCCAGCTAACTGTTTCCTTTAACGTATCATCCAGCCCTTTCACCTGTTCTTAGCGCCTTCTTCCGGGTCTCCTTGGACTTTTTTATATAAAAGCTTAATCATGAAAGCCATAAGGGCCAAAAGCAGCCCAGCATAAACAGGAAATAGGCCGTAACCCAGCTTTGTCCCTAAAAAGCCGAAGAGAGGGGGCATAAAGGTGGTGCCTGTATATGCTCCAGCCATTTGCATACCCATAATCACCTGAGAGTTTTTACTGCCGAAGTTTTTAGGGGTTTCATGTAAAAGACTTGGAAAAATAGGCGCACAGCCAAGACCGATTAAAAACAGAGCAATCAGCAGGCTATGGCCGCCCACGGGCAAAAACAGCAGCCCTATGCCCAAGGCAATCACCCCGGTGCCTATGCCTATCATTTGCCTTTGGCTCAGTTTCATTGCCCCAAAGCCCGAAAGGAACCGGCCCAAGGTAATACCCAAATAGTAAAGAGATATCCAACCCGCAGCTTGCTGGCTGCTCACCCCCCGCACCAATACCAAATAGCTGCTGCCCCATAAACCCACCGTGGCTTCAAGGGCGCAGTAGCAAAAAAAAGCCAGCAAGGCTTCTTTTACACCAATCATTTTAAAAGCGGCAAAAAGACCGGAACCCTTGCCCTCATCGGTGGTATTTTGCTGCCCTTCCCCCAATGCTTTTTTCCAAAGGAGTAAGGTGGCAAAAAGCACCGCAACCAATGCCAGTTGAATGAACCCTACTGCCCGGTAGCCCATTGGCCAGCCACTGCCTTTTAGCAAATAATAGCCCATAATCCCCGGCCCGGCCGTTGCCCCAAGGCCCCAGAAACAATGGAGCCAGTTCATGTGCCTGGCCTTATAATGCAGGGCAACAAAATTGTTCAGCGCTGCGTCAACAGAGCCGGCCCCAAGGCCCAAGGGTACTGCCCACAGGCATAAGGCCCAAAAATGCCTGGAAAAAGAAAAGCCCAATAGGGCAACTGCCGTCATCCATACGCTGATAAAGGTAGTTAGCCCTGTTTTAAGGCGGCGAATCACCTTGCTGCTAAATAGGCTTGAAATAATGGTGCCTGCGGCAATAATCATCGAAATAATCCCCGCATTGGCAACAGACACCCCCAAACCCTGGTACATAACAGGCCAGGCGCTGCCAAGCAGGGCATCAGGCAGGCCCAGGCTAATAAAAGAAATATAAATAATCATGAGTAAAGCAGTCAAAAAACCAGCCTCCTGTTATAAATTGCCCCTATCATAACGGCTTTTTGCCTTTATAGCAACAAAAAAGGCCCTGAGCTTTTTAAGCAGCAGGGCCATGATGTTTACCGTATTTTATGAGAAAATCAGCAAGAATGCTTTGGGGGTGTTTGCAGCTATTCTTCTAGCCATTATCTCCCTTTTTAGACTGGGTTTTGGGAAAAAGATGAATAATATTACTGCTGTCGGTTATACTGCCCGGGTTTAAAATCGGCACCAGGTACACTGCTTCAATCGGTTGGGTAATGGTCATTTCCCCTTTAAAGTAAGTGGGCAGTTTTTCCTCTCCTTCAAAGGCGTAGTTTAAATCCCCGGTTTTAATGCCGTTTACATACACTTCGTATTTTTTAATGGGGGCGTTGGTAATAAAATTGGGGCTATAAGTTAAAGTAGTTTCAAGGGTATACACATCTTTTTTTTCGTCCGGCATCATTTTAGCCACAGCCCTGTAGCCAATATCCGCCCTGTGGTTTACCGTTGCCTTGCCGGAAAAAACCTCCGGTGTAGGCTGAGGTGTAGCCTTCGGTTTTGCAGATGCCGCCGCCTTGCCGGTTGCTCCTGGGGGTATCACCTGGGCGGTAGGCTTGGGCGGCTCCTCTTTATAAATGGCGCTGGTATGGATAAAACCATATTTCCCCTCGATGAGGGATGGGTACCAATCGTAAAAAATGCCCATGATTTCAGCCTGTTTGATGCCGGTAAACAGCTTTAAGGTGGCTGCTCCTTCCCTTGGCTGGGTAAGAAGCTTCAACTCCTTTTCTACCACTTCTTTAACCGCCGCATTGGCAAACTTTTTCCAAATGCCTAACTTTTGATCAAACTGGGGTTTAAATAGATCCGCCTTTAATACTTCCTGGCCTACAAGCAAAAAGTTCTTGTTCATATAGCCTGTAGCCGCTCCAACCCCCATGCCTACCCGTACCTTTGCCCAGGTTTCATCTACCTGGTGGGTTAGGGTTACATATACGCCCCCATAATAGTTGCCCAAAACCTCCCCGGTGCTGCCGGGGGCCTTGCGTAAAATCAGCCGATCTTCCTTATCTTTTTCGGGGCTTTTGACCATGGCCAAGGCACCTTTTTGAAAGGCAATTTCCTCGTCTTTTACTTCTACTTCTTTTCCGTCCTTCATAATCAGGGGTACCAAAGTCATCTTAGCAGGGTTTTGAGCAGCGGCCTTTTTAGACCCTTCCGCTGCATCTGTAGGGGTTGGGGAAGATGCCCAAAAGGATTTCATTTCTCCTTCAAAGTACTGGAGGGGCTCCTCCTGCCCTTTTTCAGGCTCCAGGCGGCCCAGGCTCTGGTTCGCCTCATATAGATTAAAGCCTACAATACCTTCATCCTGTTTTTGCCCTTTTGGGTAAATAACCCTTATGCGCATCTGTCCTTGCTCCGGCTGGGTTTTGCTTGTTGTAATCATGCCCAGCACCCAGGCACCCCCTGCAGTAAAATGATAAGCACTATAATCCTCCACTTGAACAAGCGGGGGTATCAACCCATAGGCAGGTTCCGGGGTAATGCTTGCCCCTGCATCTAGGCCGGGGATGGGGGCTGCCTTTGGCAAAGGGGAAGCCTCTTCATCCGGCGCGGCAAGGCTAGGGCCAACCGTTGGCAGCGGGGAAGAAGGGGCACCTGTACCTGCTTTAGGGCTTTGAACCGGTACCCCAGTGCCCTTTGGCGCTGGTGTAACTGGGGAAGCGCTCTCAGGAACCGGAGAACTGGGCCCCTGAAGTCCTTTGCCTGTTGGGCTTTGCCCCGGGGCTTTGGCTGTGCCTTCCTCCCCCATTGCAGGCAGGGCAAAAGCACATAAAAGCAAAAGGCTAAGAATCAGGGATAGGGCTCTTTTTACATTTAACTTCATAGGTGCTGCTCCTTTCGGTTGTTCCTTTTTATATTGCAGCCGGGCTCAATGCCGGCCCAGAGTTTGTTCTACCTATTATAACGAACCAAGGCCTCCTTTTGTTCCCTGTTTTACAATAATCTTCCTACGCTTTTGTATTTAGCTTAAAAACAAAGGTGAAAAAAAGAAGAATTTTATATATAGCTAATATTGCACAAAAGGAGGGGCGATAAAAAGGGGGGAGGGTGCTGAAAATAATAAAAAGCACAGGAACTGCATCGCTGTTTTGAGGTTTTTTGGCGATGTTTTGCGTGAAAAGGCTCCTCCTTTTATGGTGCCCAACTTGTGCAGTATTGCCTACAGTTGCTTCCCCAATCATTTTTTACTATAAGGATAGCCAATGGGGCTGCCCCGCTCACAAAAGCAAAGCGAGACCCTTCTCTTTGCCGTCATTTTAACAATTGCAAATAATTTGCTATACTATATACCATCATGAGAATTCTTTTTATGTAGAAAATGCCGCTCAGAAAAAATAAGAAAAAAGCAAGGGTTTTTCGCAGAAGAAGCGAAAAAAGCACAAGAATAGCCCTGCTACTTCCATGGTTTTGCCGGTGTTTTAGGCAAAACAGCTACCTTTTGATTGTACCCAACGTGTACGGTGTTCGCCTGGCCTACCTTTTTCATCCCTGCCCGGAGGAACCAAAATGAAAAATCAAACTGCCTTTTTTGATCAACTCTATAACCTTTATTATCCCTCCCTGGCGGGTATGTGCTGGGCTAAGGTTCATTACGACCTAAGCTATACAGATTTAATTGACGAAACTCTGCAGGAGGTTTTTTTGCTTGCCTATAAAAGTTACGACAGCCTAAAAGACCACCCAAATGTACTAGGCTGGCTGATGACCGCCTGTAACAACCGCCTGCTGCCTTACGCAAAACAGCAGCGCTACCGCCAAAGCCGCCACGCCTTTTCAATTGCATACTTTTTACCCCTTTGATATGATTTACAAATAGTGGAGCAGGAAAACCCATTCATACCTGTGCTTTTTCCCCTCGGTAACTTCGGCGTTTTCTTTTAAAAGGTAATCAACGGAAACGTCAAAAATGTTTCCAATCATCAGCAGCTTTTCCGTTTCAGGAAACCCTTGATTGTTTTCCTACCTGCTAACAGCCTGCCTGGAAGTGTTTAGTTGCCCGGCTAAATCCTCTTGAGACATGCCTTTTTCTTTTCTAAGTTTGAGCAGTTTTTCACTACATGTCATGATGGTACCCTCCTTATGTTTTGAATGGTTACAGCGTAGCAAGGATAGGAGAATCAGACCATCATCCAGGCAATGCAATTTGTCAACCTGAGGTTGCATATCTAAAAAAGGCCTTTCAAACCTTCTTGTTTCGACTTTTTATGTGCTTTTTTATCATAGCGAAAACCTAATCAAAAAACAAATAACCCGCCCCTATTATACTGAAAGGAGCGGGTTATTAATGTTAATGGTGCCGCAACTATGCCAGCAGCTTATTAATCTCCGCCTCTACCTTATCAAGGCTGTAGGCGGGAGAGAAGCGGGCCACCACGTTGCCCTTTTGGTCAATTAAAAATTTGCCGAAGTTCCATTTTATATCTCCGGGTTTATTATCGGGGGTATACTGCTTTACCCTCTCTTCAAAGGCATTGCTTTCGGTATCGCCGGTATCCTCGGATCTTTCCTTCTTCAGCCACACATACAAAGGATGGGCATTCTCCCCGTTTACCTCAATTTTAGAAAAACGGGGGAAGGTAGTGCTATAGTTGATGGTGCAAAATTCGTTAATTTCCTCATCGGTACCGGGAGCCTGTTCTAAAAACTGGTTAGCAGGAAAATCCAGTATTTCAAGGCCTTTATCCTGGTACTTTTTGTATAGTTCCTGCAGGCCCTCGTACTGGGGGGTAAGCCCACACTTGGTGGCAGTGTTGACCACCAACAGCACCTTACCATCGTAGTTTTTTAAAGATACGCTGCGTCCCAGGTTGTTTTTTACGGTAAAATCATATATATTCATTGTTCTTCCTCCTGTTAAATCAAATAGGACTATTCCCTTTTTATATGTATACCCATAAAAGAGCCCCTACTAACAGGAATTTGTTTTTTATTTTCTGATGCGTCCCTCTTTGTAAAAACGGTAAGCCTGCTTTATTTCAGCAACCGGGGAAGCTTCAAGGGCAAATTTTTTTCGAAATTCCACAAGCCCTCTCCTTATGGTTAGGGCGGCAATAGATTAAGTCTTGGTAATTCCCAAATCTTCCTGCAAATGCTTGCCGATGGCAAGGATTTTTTCTTTGTTAATCCGCTCTTCGGGGGCTCTTTTGCGCCAATTGGAATGAAGCAGGTTGGCTTCCACCAGCATCTGAATATGATAAGTTACGCTGGGCCCGCTAATATTCAGCCTTTCCGCCAGATCCTTTGCGGTGGACACCCCTTGGGTGATTAGAATAAGCAGCTCATAGCGGGTAGTGTCCCCCAGCACTTTAAAGATTTCTGCCTGCTGGCGGTGAGCATTTTTTTGCCACATTTCCATTAAGTGTAACGAAAAATTAACCAAATAACCTACGGCCATGTAAGGCGGATTTGCCTTTATACTAACCAGGTTAGGGGCAAATAGAGAAAGAACCCGAATCTTCCCCTCTCGGGCCACTTCCTGATAAATTTCATCGCTTTGCAGAGAAAAGGAAAGGCCTAAATACCGAATATCCTTATTTAGCTCCTGGCAAAGCTTCAATCCGTTTGTATGGGCTTCTTCAATTTTTTCCTGCTCCGCTGTATAAAGAGAATCCAATTCGTACAAAAGGTCATATAAACCTTTAATACTCTCTATTGGATTGATCAAAAATTGCAGTACCCGCCAGCAAGCCTCTTTGGAGAGGAGGTTTTCTTCTAAAAAATGATTCCACCGGCTCATATCTGCTGCAATGGTTTCTATTTTTTCCTCTTCCTGCCGGGTAAGCTGATCCCCTTCTGTTTCTTCCACATAACGCCACACATATTTAAGCATTATAACCCGTAAACTTTTTTCGCTTAACAGCATGGCCTTTTGAAGCCAGGTAAAAACGCTTTCTTCCTCAAATAAATCTAACGTTTTCATCAAAGGATCGTATAGATGAATATCCAGCCAGGTTTCTCCATAATATTTTTCAATTCTCTTACCAAAAGGCTTTACTTTCTCCTTCATATTTTTAAGCCATTGGTGGGTGTTTTGAATCACTTCCCCCTCTTTTACAAAGCCCGCATCAAACAAGCTTTGAGGGTCGTCCTGAATCATTTCCTCTGCCCAAAAAAGCCGGGGGAAATTTAATCGTTGATATTTTTCAGCATTTTTCTTGTCATAATAAAATTTCACTTTGCTTTTTCCTTTACAAGGTTTACAGTATATTGCTTTATTTTTTTACCATAAAAAAGCCATTGCGGCAACTTACCAGAAAAGCTTTTTCTAAACTGCAGCCACCTCTTTTTTAGGTTGTCGGTCCTCCTCGATTGCCTGGTGAACTTCCCCAGGGATGGACTTTACCATGCTCAAGGTTATAAAAACAGATGCTGCACAGCCTAACACAGACAAGGCCAAAGGGCTTTGCACGCTGATTGTATCCGCCATCCAACCATAAAGCAGCTGCCCCAAGGGGATAGCCAGCATGGCTAAAACACCAATCATACTGCTCATTCTGGCCCAATACTCTTCTTCAACCAAATAAGGAAAAGCAGCAGATGTTAAAATATTTAAAACCGTAGCAAAGATATCCAGCACCCCAAGGCCAATGATAAGGGTGGCTAAAACCATGCCCATCGGTGCCTGCCACCAACTATAAATGCCGGTACCCATAAGCATAATAAAAACTCCCAGCCCAATACCGGCAAAGCCCTTGGGCAGCAGCTTAAAAACACTCATTTTTTTTACAAAAGGCAAAACCACCAGGGGTACCGTAACCGAAATAGCAGCTATGATGCTGTTTACCATTCCATAGGTTGCCTCCCCCACCTTCATTTTTTCAAGTATAAAATAATTAAAAACAATGGTAACAGGGGATACAAAGAAGTTGACCATCAAGGCATTTAAAGCAAACTTCATCATCACCGGGTTTTCTTTTAAAGCCTTTAGGCCATCGGTAAAATCCTTCACGGGGGTGGTTTTTTGTTCCTTTGCCCGCTGGGCTTTGCGCTGTTTGTCTTTATCTAAATTAATGCCCAGCTTTAAAATAACCGATACCATAAACAGCCCACCGGCTACAAAGCAGCTACCCATCATGCCGAAGGTGGCATATAAAAGGGCTCCCAACACCGGGGTTAGTATCCCAACAATGCCGTCGTCCACGGTGGATAGGGCACTGGCCTCCTTTAGCAGCTCTTTGGGCACAATGGTGGGCACCATCCGGGCGGAAGGGCCGCTGTACAGGGTTTCCACTGCCTCCAGCAAAATAACCAGCAGGTAAATGGCTATGAGGCTCAGTTGGCCCCCCAAGGCCATAAAGGCACCGTAGCCCAAAAGCGCCACACCGGAAATAATGCCCAAAATAATCAGGGCCGGTTTAATGGGCCACCTGTCGCCCACCACACCGGATACGGGAGCCAAGAGCAGCCTTGGCAAAAAAGTGATGGCCAGCATGGAAGCAAAGAGGGTGGCTGAGCCCGTTAAGGCCAGCACATATAAAGACAGTACAAACTGTACCAGGTTGCTGGCCGCCATGGAAAAGGCGGTGGCAAACCAATAGAGCATATAATCTTTGTTTTTTAGCAGCTGTTTCATGTTATTCTCCCTTGTTTTTATTTATACCGAACTTTCGTTGGCCCTATTGTAGCGGTTTTTATTTTAGTTGTTAATATAAAAATTAGATGTTTATCTAATTTTATCTTTTTTCTCTTTTGCTTTTGATGCCATAATAGTGGAAACATCTTGATAAAGGAGAATAGGAGATGGCAAAAGAAATTTGGTATCCAAAGCTGGTACGGGATCCATTTCCGGCCTTGATTAAAGCACAAAAGGAAAGCCCCGTCACCCGTACACTGGGTGAAGAGGCTTTTATAAAGCAACTGCAATATAAATGAGGGGAGGAAGTAGCCGAGTTTTTGCAGGCCAAAGAACCTGAACAGCAGTTAGAGGAATTAGCCGATATTTTAGAGGCGGCCTACGCTTTTACGGCTGCTAAAGAGGAACTGAAAAAAATAAGGTTAGAAAAGGCCCAAAGGAAGGGCACT
>CAYFQH010000006.1:41847-61953 GCA_964345215.1 uncultured Oscillospiraceae bacterium
TGCTAAAGAGGAACTGAAAAAAATAAGGTTAGAAAAGGCCCAAAGGAAGGGCACTTTTAAAGGGCGGATTTTTTTAAAAAAAGATTCTTCTTGATGACCTTTAACGGGATAAAATACCGGCCCAAGGTGCAACGCAAACTTTCCATTCTTAATATTCATAACAGGGCCACGGGCGATCAAAAAAATCAACTTAAAGGGCGGGTAAGGCTTAATGGGCTGGGCTTAAAAGAGCTGCAGACAAAAAGCTATGGTTCCCTCCCTCTTATATACTCAACACCTCATTAAAAAACTGCTGAAACCCCTGTTCAACAGAGCTGGTTAAGGAAAAAGGCAAATCGTAATAATATTGGCCTTGTTCAATAGAAATGGAAAGGCTATCTAAGGGAAAACCCTTTTCCCGCTTAGGGTGGGGAATGGAAGAGATGATAAATTTTTCTCCCGAAAGACTGCCCGCCATAGAGGTAAAAACCCGGTTCTCATCCATAACCAGGCAAATGGCATTATGGTAGCGGGCAATACATTGGCCGCCCATTTGTTTAGCAATGCCGCTATAATAATCCGTCATCTCCTCATCGGTTAAGTTTTTGCCTTCTACCCTGCGCACATGGGTACCGGGCTGCCTATGTTCCTCAAGCCCTTCAATAAACAGGCCGGAATCGCAGGAGAAGACTGGCTCGTTCAGCATTTTATAATAAGCCTTGGCCTTTAAAATTGCATTTTCAAGGGGATCCTTTCCCCCCTCTTTTACCTTGGGCAGCTGGGGCAGTTTTTCCCCAATGCCAATTACTTGTAGGGGCAAAGGAGCAAGGGTTTGCTTCATGTGCCTTAATTTTGCCGGGTTTGTGGTTCCGTATATAAAAGTAGGAAGGGGTTCTATTCCTGTTTTTTTCATCATCTATCCCGCCTGGTTTTTTGATTTTAAAGGTTTTACCTGCATTGTTTAAGAAAGCCAGCTTTTATTTACAGTATACATTCTTAGCCTCTGGTGCCCTGCCCCAAGGTAAGCAGCTGTGGCGGCTGGTATATGATATACTTGGCCCCATTTTGAGTCAGTTCCTCCTTCTCCCGAAAGCCCCAGGTCACCCCCACGGGAATCATACCGGCATTGACGGCGCAAGCCATATCCACCCCGGAATCCCCCACGTAATAAATGTTTTGAGGGCTAAGGCCCATTTCATTCGCCACCACTAGCGCCCCCTCGGGGTCAGGTTTTACAGGAATTCCCTCCACCTGGCCCCGGATGGCCTTGAAGGGAATATTTGGGAAAAAGTGGTTAACCACCTCAAGGGTATCCCGGTGGGGTTTGTTTGAAAATACTGCCAAAGGGCAGCCCTGGTTCATCAGGGCTTCCAGCATGTCCATGATTCCATCATAGGGCTGGGTTTGCACCCGGCTATTTTTTTGATAATCGGCCATATAAAAATCGTAAACCCCTTCCCATTTCTCACTGTTTTGAGTAGCCCGTTGGGTCAACACCTTAGCCCCGTTCCCAACAAAAAGCTTATAGGCCTCAGGGGCGTGGGTTGCAAGGCCGTAATGGGTAAGCGCTCTATTCATGCTTTGGGCAATATCTTCAAGGGAGTTAATCAGGGTGCCGTCTAAGTCAAAAAGAAAACCGTTCATGATGTGCTCCTTCTTTTTTTTATGGTCCTTTTAGTATACCCCTTTTTACCGGGTTTGGACAATTTTCATTTTTCCTCTCCTATGCTATACTTGAGTAAGGCTTTGGCCTACTTAAATAAGAACCTTAACAAAAGGAGATTCTTTTGTGCCTACAAAAAACATTGTTTTAACCGGGGGCGGCACCGCCGGCCACGTCAGCCCCCATTTTGCCCTGATTCCCCTTTTACAAGAGGCGGGCTATACCATTCATTACATTGGCAGCCAAAAGGGCATTGAACGGGAGCTGATTGAAAAAGTTCCTGGGGTTAGCTATTACCCCATTCAAAGTGGCAAGCTTCGCCGCTATATGAGCTTTAAAAACTTTACCGATGTTTTTCGCATTTTAGCCGGTACCTTTCAAGCCGCCTGGCGTGTTTTTAGGCTCAAACCTGTTATTGCCTTTAGCAAGGGGGGCTTTGTATCTGTACCGGTGGTGGTGGGGTCTTGGCTCAACCGGGTGCCGGTGCTTTTGCATGAAAGTGATATGACCCCCGGCCTGGCCAACCGCTTAAGCCTGCCTTTCGCCAAAAAAATTGCCACCTCTTTTCCTGAATGTGCCGCCATCATCGGCGATAAGGCCGTTGTTACCGGCACCCCTTTAAGGCAGAGCCTTTTTGAAGGCAGCAAAGAAAAAGGCCTTGCCCTGGCCGGTTTTTCCGGCGATAAGCCGGTGCTTTTAATCACCGGGGGCAGCTCCGGTGCCCAGCGGATTAACCAGGTGCTGCGGGAAGCCTTGCCCGACTTGTTGCCCCATTGTGATGTTTATCACCTGTGCGGCAAGGGAAACCTTGATCCTTCTTTAGATCATTTAGCCGGCTATGTTCAAAAAGAATTTATTGTGGAAGATTTGCCCCATGTTTTTGCCATGGCAGATTTTGTAGTCTCTCGGGCCGGCAGCAACGCCATTTGCGAGCTGCAAGCCTTGGAAAAGCCCATGCTGCTAATCCCCTACCCCAAGGCCCAAACCAGCCGAGGAGATCAAATGATTAACGCGGAAAATTTTTATAAGCGGGGCCTGGCCCACGTTCTTTGGCAGGAGGGGCTGACCAGGGAAACCCTTGTAACGGCTGTTAATCAGCTGGCCCTTCATAAAGATGAACTGATTCAAAACCTCCAGGCCGCCCCGGCGGCCAATGGCAGCCAAAGTGTTTTTAACCTTATACAAGCCCTTACAAAGAATAGTTAAGCACCTAAAACCTATGATTACTGTGTGGAGGTTTCTGTATGGCCCTATTCACAAAAGACAAGTTTTTCTACCGCTCCTTCATTAGCCTTTTGGCCTTTGTGGCCCTGCAGAATATATTGATTTACAGTGTAAACCTGGCCGATACCTTAATGCTTGGGGCCTACGGCCAAAGCAGCCTGTCCGGGGCTTCTTTGGCCAATCAAATTCAGTTTTTACTGCAAATGATCGTTAACGCCATTTGTGACGGCCTTTTGGTTTTAGGGGCCCAGTACTGGGGTACCAAACGCACCCAGCCCATTAAGCGGGTGGTGGCATCGGCCCTGGGCTACGGCGGGCCCTTTGTTGTTGTCTTTTTTTTAGCCGCCTTCTTCTTGCCCAGGCAGATTATTGGTATTTTTACCAGGGATGCCCTTGTTATTACCCAGGGAGCTCAATATTTGCGTATTTTATCTTTTTCCTTCCCTTTTTTCTTTATGACCAATATTTTCATCGCTTCTCAGCGCAGTGTGGAAAACGTCCGCTTTGGCATGTGGCTGTCCAGTATCGCCTTGCTTGTAAACATCAGTTTAAATGCGGTTTTAATCTTTGGCCTGCTAGGCTTTCCTCCAATGGGCACCATTGGTGCCGCCATTGCAACCTTAATTGCCCGGGTTGTTGAATGGACCGTAGGTCTTCTATATTTACTTAAAAAAGACAAACGCCTTCAATTGAAGATGAAGGACTTTTTTTCCATTGACCCGGTGCTTAGAAAAGACTTTTTCCGCATCACCACCCCGGTGGTCTTATCCGGTGCCAGCTGGGGCATTGCCATGTCGGTTCAAACGGCGATTTTAGGCCGGCTGGGCTCGGACGTGGTTAGCGCCAACGCCATTGCCACCGCCGTGTTTCAAGTTTGTACCGTGATTGCCTACGGCGGAGCCAGTGCTGCAGGGATTATCATTGGCAAAACCGTGGGCCAGGGTGATTTTGCCAAAACGCGAGAATACACCAAAACTTTGCAAATTCTTTTTTTAATTTTAGGGGTGCTTACCTGCGGCTTTATTTTGCTATTACGCAGGCCCATTGTTTCTTTTTACCAAAACACCAGCGATTTTACCTCTCAGGCCCTGGCCCTGGCCAATACCTTTATTACGATTTTATCTGTTACCGCTATCGGCACCTCTTACCAGGTGGCTTGCCTAACAGGTATTGTGCGCAGCGGCGGAAACACCAAATTTGTTTTTTATAATGATTTAATTTTTATGTGGGGCCTGGTACTCCCTTTTTCCCTTTTAGGTGCCTTTGTGTTTAAGTGGCCTGCCATTGTTGTTTTTATGATTTTAAAATCCGACCAAATTTTAAAGTGTTTTGTAGCCCTGGTCTATGTAAACTCCTACCGGTGGATAAAAAAGTTAACCCGGGCCGAGTTGTAATGGATACTCCGTCATCCTGGAAAGGAGTTTTTTGATGCTCAACCCTTTATTGCTGCTAACAGCCTCCCCTGCACCTAGCCCCGAGCCCGATGCCATTGGGGCCGTTGTTGAAGCCGCCGGGGAGGCGACCCAAAAATTTACCGGTTTGCCCACTTGGGCGGTAACGGGGCTTTTGGCTATTTTAGCCTTTGTGCTGGGCATTATCGTTTTGCGGGGGGGCAAAAAGCTTATCACCCGCTTTGCCCTTAGCCCTAACAAGGGTGCTAACAAACGTAGCATGCGCCAGCGGGAAACCTTTGCCTCTTTAATGACCAGCGTTTTTAGCTACATTATGTACTTTGTTATTGCCACTGTTGTTTTAAGTATTTTGGGCGTTAACATCTCCTCTATTTTAGCCGTTGCCGGGGTAGGGGGTGTAGCCATTGGTTTTGGCGCCCAAACCTTGGTGAAGGACATTATATCCGGGGTCTTCCTCTGGTCGGAAGGCAATGTAACCGTGGGGGAGAAAATTACCGTAAATAACCTTCACGGCACTGTGGAGGAGGTCACCCTTCGCACCACCAGCATCAGGGATTTTAATGGGGATTTGTACGTGGTACCCAACGGAGATATTCGTACTGTAATTAACACCAGCCGTAATTTTAAACGAGCCATTATCGATATGCGCCTAAGCTACGAAGAAGATTTAGAATATATGTTGCATATTTTAGAAGAAGAGATGGTCTTATCTAAGCAAGCCATTCCCCAATTAAAAGAGGTACCCCAGGTGATGGGGGTAAACGCCATTCAAGGGGATTGTATCATCGTTCGTATTTCCGCCCTGTGCTCAGCCGGCAGCTATAACATTGTTGCAAGGCAGTTGCGCAAGAACATTCTCCTTCGCTTTAAAAAAGAAAACATCATCGTTCCCCATGCCCCGGTGATTGCCACCCCCAGGCTGGATCAGCTAAAAGAAGAAAAAACTGCTAAATAAAAACAGAAAGGTTTTTTCCCTTCCTGTTTTTAATTGCTGCTTGATTGTTTCTATTCATTTTACTGAATAATAGCCTACATATTGGGCGAGACCCTAATAAACGGTGAAGATTTTAACCTGCTACCCTGCACAGCATAAGCCAAAAGAGCAGCTTGCTCTACACCCCGTCAAAAAAGGGCTGTTCTTCCCCGTTTACTAAAATGCCCATGTCGTTAAAATGAAGGGGCACCGGGTCGGCAATAATATAACGCAAAATTTCATCCATACGGATGGTTTCGGAATAGGTAATCAGCGAAAAGGCCACACCGTGCTTTTTAGCCCGTCCTGTTCGGCCGATACGGTGAAGGTAGTACTCGTTTTCCTGAGGCAGGTCGTAGTTAATTACCGCCTCCACATCGTCTACGTCAATGCCCCGGGCGGCAACATCGGTGGCTACCAAAATGTCAAACTTACCGCGCCTAAAGTCTTGCATGGTTGTATTGCGCTGGCTTTGGCGCATATCCCCATGAAGGGCCTGGGCGCTATAGCCGGCCTTTTCTAGCTGTATTTTAAGCCGCTCTGTCATGTTTTTGGTATTGCAAAACACCATGATTTTTTTATACTCATCAGCATCTAACAAGTAAAGAAGGTTTTCGTACTTCCCTTCTTTGCTGATGGTAATCACATACTGGGTAATGGAAGGCCGGTTTTCCTTGGTGGCTTCAATTATAATTTCAACTGGGTCGTGCTGAAAACGCCAGGCAATAGTCATCACTTCCTGGTTGGTGGTGGCCGAGAACATCACCAGCTGTTTTTGCCCCGATGCTGCCTCAATAATTTTGGTTACATCCCTCACAAAGCCCATTTTCAGCATCTCGTCCGCCTCGTCTAAAACCATGGTGTGCACGTAATCCAGGCGAATATTCCCCCGCTGCATATGGTCCAGCATTCTGCCGGGGGTGGCAATAATAATCTGGGGTTTGCGCTTTAACTGGTTCAGCTGCTTTACAATGGGTTGGCCCCCGTAGAGCACCGCAATGCGCACCTGGGGAATAAAAACCGCCAGCTTTTTCATTTCATCGGCTATTTGCAGGGCCAATTCTCGGGTGGGGCATAAAACCACTTCTTGTACCCGCTGGTCTTTTAAGTTTACATACTCAAGCATGGGAATGCCAAAAGCAAGGGTTTTGCCTGTGCCTGTAGGGGCAATGGCCATGACATCCCGCCCCTGCATCATTAAAGGAATGGTTTTTTCCTGTACGGGGGTAGGCGCAGTAATTCCTTGTTTTTTAAGGGCCTGTACAATTTCACTGCTTAAGTCCATTTGGGTAAAGTCTATTTTGTTATTTTCTGTCACCATGTTTTTTCCTTCTTATTTTGTTCTTGTATATATGCTTGAAGGGCTTTTGCCAGCTGGTCTGGGCAAGATGTACCATTGCGGCACTGAATGCCCAATAGGTTTTTAATGGTTTCATCCACCTTTGATCCAACCACCATTTTGCTAAGGCCCAGGGTATTGCCCGGGCAACCCCGCTCAAAGGCGCAGGCGGTAATCACATTGTTTTCAACTTCAAAAGAAATACTGGTAGCGCAAGTGCCTTGGGTTTGATACTTCAATTTTCAATCATCCTTTATTTTTACTGTAACATATACCTATTCGCTAAAGTTTGCCAAAAACCTTTTCTTTACAAAACATTTAAGCTTTTGTACAATTATAGAAACATATAACGAAGGGAGCAGATTTTATGTTACTGGGCGCCATTGAAGCAGGGGGAACCAAAATGGTTTGCGCCGTGGGCGATGAAGGGGGCCAGGTTCTTGACTCGATTACCATATTAACCAAAACCCCGGAAAAAACCACCGGGGGGATGATTGATTTTTTTAAAAAGCATCCCATTAAAGCCTTGGGTATCGGCTCATTTGGGCCCCTTGATTTAAAGCCCCAATCCAATACTTACGGGTACATTACCTCAACCCCTAAGTTGGCATGGCAGCAGTACCCCCTTCTGCCTGTTTTTAAAGATGCATTGAATATTCCCATGGCTATTGATACCGATGTCAACGCCGCGGCCTTAGCAGAATATACCTTGGGCGCTGCCAAAGGCTTTAACAGCTGCCTATACGTTACTGTAGGCACCGGGGTGGGTGGCGGCCTGATTATTGAAGGCAATTTGGTCCACGGCCTGGTGCACCCGGAGTTTGGGCACATGCTGCTGCGCCCCTTACAGGGGGATCCCTTACCCCAAGGTTCCTGCCCTTTTCATGATGGTTGCCTGGAGGGCATGGCTGCCGGCAGTGCCATGGCCGCCCGTTGGGATGATGCCAAAAACCTGCCTAAAAACCACATTGCTTGGGAGCTTGAAGCCGGTTACCTGGCACAAATGGCCATGAATGCCCTGGTCATGTTCTCACCGGAAAAAATCATCTTAGGCGGCGGGGTGATGCAGCAAGAACACCTTTTTCCTCACATTCGCAAAAAGACCCTCTCCTTGTTAAACGGCTACGTTCAGGCCCCCCAAATAGATGAAGGGCTGATCAATACCATCGTTCCCCCGGCCCTAGGCACTAAAAGCGGTATTACCGGCGCCCTGCTCCTGGCTAAAAAGGCCCTGGATCAAGGATAATTTTTTCAACAAAAAAAGCCCTTACCTAAAGGCAAGGGCTTTTTTGATTAATACTGGCTGCTGCGGTTAGATTCGAAGCAGTCGCGGCAATATACCGGACGGTCACCACGAGGTTGGAAAGGAACCTGAGTGGTAACACCACAGCCATCGCAAATTACATCAAACATTTGACGTTGGTTTTGGGAATGACGGCGGTTTGCACGGCAAGAGGAGCAGCGGCCTGGTTCGTTTTGAAATCCTTTTTCTGCAAAGAACTCTTGTTCAGATGCAGAAAAAATGAATTCTGCGCCACAGTCGCGGCAGACTAAGGTTTTGTCTTCGTACATGTTAAGTACCTCCAAAGTTTTTTACCCATACTTATGTGCCATAAAGTCGTTTCCAGTGTCTGCACATCGGTAATAGGCGATGGGCTTGGAGGAATAACCTTGTATAGCTGTGTGGGCTACAGAAGTTATTATAGCACAGTTGGTTTTAAATGTATAGTTCTTCTATAAAAAATTATTCCCCACCCTCTTTTATTTTATTCACTCCTGTGAGCAGGGCGCAGCCATGTTTCTTCTCATTCCTCCCCCAACGCAGGTTTTATTGCGCCTTTTTATGCCCTATGTTATACTTTTAGCTGGTATTCCAATAACAAAACCAATTTATCAAAAGTTTAGGCAGGAAGATGAAAACCTCAAAAAAATGTCATCCATTTTATTTTGATTATATTTACACTGGCCGCCGTTCTTTGGATAACCGTGAGCAACACGGAAGTCAACAGCCTTTTTGATGCCTTAACCCAGGCCCTCCCCTATGGCTTGTTGTTGCCCTGCTAGTGTTTATGTGTGCGTTTTTTTGACTGCCTTTGTTTGTATTGCCTCAATGGGCAGAAGGAAAAATAAAAAGAACCCCCAAGTTGAAGTGCCCTATCCCACAACCAAAACGAGGAGATTGAAAATGACCCCAGCTAACCCCGCTGAACTTCCAGGCCTTCCCCTTTTATTAGATGATTTTTTTACAGAAGCTCCATTAAAAATCGTCTTCAGCCGGCCCCAGGGCGTGCAAAAGAATTTTGAAAAGATAGTGCTGTTAAAACAGGGAGAGTATTACCAAGTGGAGCAGTTCACCAAAACCCAGGCTTTTCACCAAACCATTGACCTGAACCAAGGACGGCCTTTTTTGCTTCAACATTTTCCTGCTGCCTTTGGCCAGGTGAACTTATGGAACGCCCAGGAAGAAGTTCAGATAAAAATAAGCAAAAAAGGAAAATTGTTGGCCCACCGCCAAAGGATCAAAAAACCCATAAGGGAAAGCCAAGGCCATAACCGGCAAAAAAACTATCTCCTGCCTGCCGGCAGCCCTATTGCCCCTTTAGTGGATATGGGCATTTTTACCCCCGAAGGCAAGGTGATTGACGCCATGCAGCACAAATACCGGCAGATTAACCGTTTTTTGGAAATGGTAGAAGATTGCCTGCCCTTTTTGCCTAAGGACCGACCCCTGAGCATCATTGATTTTGGCTGTGGAAAATCCTATTTAACCTTTGTACTGTACTATTATTTTACATACGTAAAGCAGCTTTCCGTAAATATTACGGGCCTTGATTTAAAAAAAGAAGTCATCGAAAAGTGCAACCGCACCGCCCAAAAATATGGCTATGACCGCCTGACCTTTTTGCATGAGGATATTAAAGACCATACCTCCGCCGCCCAGGTGGATATGGTTATCTCCCTTCATGCCTGCGATACGGCCACCGACTACGCCCTAATGTACGCTGTGAGCCACCAGGCAAAGGCTATTTTGGCGGTACCCTGCTGTCAGCACGAGCTAAACGGGCAAATGCAAGGGGGAAACCTGCCCCTTTTAACCCGCTACGGCCTTGTAAAAGAACGGAACGCCGCCCTGATGACCGATGCCATTCGGGCTAACTTGTTAACAGCCTGCGGCTACAAAAGCCAGGTATTGGAATTTATTGATATGGAACACACCCCCAAAAACATTCTGCTAAGGGGCCTTAAAGCCAGCGTATCCCCCAAGGCAAAAACCGCCGCCTTAAAAGAAGTTAAAGATCTGTGTGCCGCCTTTCACTTTAACCCTTCTTTTTTAAGGCTTTTAGAGGATAGCAAGCTGCTGCCTCACTAATTTTGTTGTTTTTTTAATGTATACTCCGGCCTTTTTCGTTGACAATTTTTTATTTGTTGGATACAATCGGTAATAATCAAGCGCAATGATCAGGTTTAGTATGCTAAAACCCTTGTAAGAGAACTGCCGGGTGGTGCAAGGCAGCCAAGGCAAGGCAGAAACTCCCCTGGTAGCGGTTGCCCTAACAGGCCAAGGCCTTAGTAAGCGCAAACGGATGGGCTCGTTATCGCCCGGCCAAGTGGAGAATTGATTCTCAACAAGAGTGGTACCGCGGATTCAATCCGTCTCTTATTTAGAGGCGGATTTTTTGTATTTTAGCGGAGCCCTTATCAAGGAGGATTTTTAATGAGCATTCCTTACCAAGTCACTTCCCTAAACCCCTATACCCTGCCCGGGCTCCTGGCACGTAATGCAAAAGCTCTTTCTGAAAGGGACTGTGTTATTGCGCCGGAATTTAACGTTCGCTGGTCTTGGAAGGAATTTGATGAACTAACCACCACCCTGGCCCAGGGTCTATTGGCTTTGGGCATGAAAAAGGGTGACCATATTGCCATTTGGGCTACCAATGTACCCCAGTGGATGCTCCTGCTTTTTGCCAGTGCCAAAATCGGCGCTGTTTTGGTTACGGTAAACACAAATTATAAACAGTTTGAACTGGAGTATTTGCTGCGCCAAAGCGATACAAAAATGCTGGTCATGTCAAAAGGTGTTGGCACCAATGATTATATAAGCCACATCAAAGGCCTTTTTCCCCACGTTGCCACAAATTCCTCAGACCAGATCAAAACCGATGCCTTTCCCTTTTTAGAGCACATTGTTTTAATTGGGGATGAACCCTCTTGTCCCATGGGTATTCGGCCTTTTGATACCCTTTATGAACTGGCCAAACAAGTGCCCAAAAAGGCGGTGGAGGAAATAACTTCCACCATCAGCACCCACGACCCGGTAAACATGCAATATACCTCCGGCACTACGGGTTTTCCAAAGGGGGTTATGCTCACCCACTACAACATTGCCAACAACGGCCAGTTCATTGGCGACAGAATGCACTTTACCAAAGAAGACCGATTGTTGATTGTGGTGCCCCTGTTCCACTGCTTTGGCATTGTGCTGGGGGTGATGAGCTGCTTAACCCATGGCAGCACCATGGTGTTGATGGAAAAATACAACCCCTTAAAAGAAATGGAAATTTTAGTCAGCGAAAAATGCACCGCCGTACACGGGGTGCCTACCATGTTTATTGGCATGCTGGAACACCCTCAGTTTAGCACCTTTGATTTTTCAAACCTGCGCACGGGCATTATGGCCGGTTCTCCCTGCCCTATTAAAACCATGAAAGATGTAACTTCTAAAATGAATTTAAAGGAACTGACCATTGTTTTTGGCCAAACGGAATCCTCCCCGGGAATGACCCAGTCCAGTGCCTCCGATCCTTTAGACCTTCGGGTGAGCACTGTTGGTAAGCTTTTACCCCATACCGAAGGCAAAGTAATCGATCCTGAAACAGGTTTGGAGCAGCCCCCCAATGAACCCGGCGAAATTTTAACCCGGGGCTATTTAGTGATGAAGGGCTACTACAAAATGCCCGAGGCCACAAGGCAGGCCATTGACGAGGAAGGCTGGCTCCATACAGGAGATATTGGCAGCGTAGATGAGCAGGGGAACTTTCGCATTACAGGCCGTCTAAAAGATATGATTATTCGGGGAGGCGAAAACATTTATCCCCGTGAAATTGAAGAATTTTTGTACACCCACCCAGCCATACAAGATGTGCAGGTGATTGGCGTGCCCGATGAAAAATACGGCGAAGAAGTGTTAGCTTACTGTATTTTACGGGAAAAGGCCCAGGCCAGCCAGGAAGAGATGATTCAATTTGTTAAAAAGGGCTTGTCTCGTTTTAAATCTCCCCGCTATGTATTGTTTACCAGCCAATTTCCCATGACGGCCAGCGGTAAAATACAAAAATATATCCTGCGCCAGCAGGCAATTGAAGTCCTGGGCCTCCAGGCAGCCGAGCAAATTCAAACGGCCTAAGTAAATCGCCCGGGCTTTTATGCCTCTTTAGAGCCAGCAAAATCCTGCTTCTCAAGACTTTTTAAAGGCAAAATATTTTTCTCATCTTCTTCTAATCAAGTACATCAACAGAATTTATTGACTAATGGCCTTAAAATCGTTACAATAAATTATGAACAATTTGTGAATAAGAATTGTTTCCAAATTTTCAGTTCACTTTAAAGTATGTATAGATCGTGAGGAAATAAAATGTTTGGATTTCGTCCTGAAGGAAAAAGGGTAAAATTGCCCGATCCCATTGTTCGCATGACCCCATATATTATGCCCCAGCGCTCCGATGCCCAGGTGTTTTTAAACCATTCTATTGACTTTGAGCCTCTGGCCCGCTACATCGCCGACCAAAGCAACAAAGGCCATAAGGTTACTTTTATGCAGGTCATCATTGCCGCCTACGTTAGGGCCATTTCTCAGCACCCGGAGGTAAACCGCTTTGTTGTAAACAAGCAGCTCTACGCCCGTAAGGAACTGACCTGTTCCTTCACCCTCCTGCGGGACACCTCCGACGGCAGTATCTCTGAAAGTGCCACCAAAATTCACTTTGACCCGACCGACACCTTGTACGATGTACAAAAACGGGTTGACCAGGCCATTAAAGAAAACCGTTCGGAAGAGGAAAACCCGGCTATTTTACGTTTGGTAAATACCCTTTTCGCCGTTCCTCTTTTGCCGAATATCGTTGTAACGGGCGCCCGCCTCCTTGACCGGTATGGCATTTTGCCCAAGGCCATTATTGACATCAGCCCCTTTCACACCAGCATGTACTTAACCAACATGGCCTCCATCGGCATGCACTCTGTAAACCACCACCTGTACAACTTTGGCACCACCGGTATTTTTTTAAGCATGGGTGCCATTGAGCGTAAGCTTATTTTAGAAGATGACGGCAGTGTTTCCCGTAAAAGGCTTATGCCTATTGGTATTACAGCCGACGAACGGGTTTGTGCAGGTGCTGTTTACGCCCAGCTTTTTGCTACTATGCTCAGCCACATTAAACGGCCCGAACTGCTAGAAGCCGCCCCCGAAAAGGTGTTTTTCGATCCGGGCTGCGAATACTCCGTTCCAAAACCACAAGATAACAAAGAGATAAACTACACCGGCGAAGAAGACCTTCATTTTCAGGCCATTTAAGCAAATAAAAAAACACGGAAAATTTTCCGTGTTTTTTTATTTGCTTTTACCCTTCCCAAAAAATATCATCACAGCCATGGAAGAGAGCAAAGTTTTTCACCGCCCGGTTTAGTTCCCGGTTTTTTATTCCCATTCGCCGGCCTGCTTCCGGCCAGTAGTTTTGTATAATCAACCGGTTTTTATCCACCTTCATCTGTATTCTGCCTATAAAATCTGTGCCCTTTAACACTGGCAGGGTATAAGGGCCGTACTTTCGTTTTACAGCAGGTGTATACAATTCCCAAGTATAGTCAAAATCATACAGGGCTTTTATCAGCTTTCGGTCCCAAAGCATCTGGTCCAAGGGTGGTAAAAAAACAATTCGTTCTTTGCCCTCATCCGGCTCATCTATTTGCTTTATAAGCAGTGCCTCCCTTTGAGCCAAATAATAAAAATTCATTGTCAATCCCTCTATGGCTAGTTCCTTCACCTCTCCCTTCTTTAAAAGGGCTTCAAGGGCCGCTTCTCGCTTTTGGGCTGTAAGGCCGTCGATATTCAACCAGGCATCAGAAGCCTTGTTCCACAAAAGCCCCACCGCACCAATGCGCCGCTTCATCCGCCAGCTATGGTAATCCTCTTCATTTTTAAAGGGGTCATTTTTCAAAATCAGCTCTGGGGGTAAAACCCGGTGCGCTACATCATAATACTTATTGGCCCCCACTTTATGATGAACCAGTACTTCTCCCCGGTGGTACAGGGTTTCGAGGGCCGCCTTTTCAGCAGCTGTTTCTCCCCCATACCAGTCTACCTTTCGGCCTGAAAGGGGCAGGTCTTTAGAAGAAACCGGGCCGGTGTTTTGAATATGCACCATCACCTTATCTAAAAACGGTTCAATGCCCTGCCCTCTTTGCATCCAGGGAATTCGGCTTAATCGGTTCCGTTTAAAAAAAGGCCAGTCCTCTGCAGGGTAAATGCTCATCATCTTGTCCATTTGGTCAATCAGCTGCCGTTTTTCATACAAAAGAGGGTATAAATCGTTTTTCGCAGCATTTTTAACCCTGGCAAATAAAATCAGCTGGGTATTGGTGCCGCATATATCTATTGGGTCATACTGTATACAGCCTGCAGATTGAAGAAGGGCTAAAATCCCTTCCTCCCCTTCGTATTCAAAGGTGCCCAAAAGGCCCTGCTGAGCCTGAATAAATTTTTTTGCCTGCTTTTTTGTAATGGTAAGCATTTTTTCACCTTTTCATATATAATCTATATAATCAACGTAAGCATATCAATAAAGAAAAGAGGCGTTTCATAATGAAAAAATGGGGATTTGCCATCTCAGCTACCGGCATCATCGCTCACCGGATGGCAGGCCTGCTTGTTCAGATAGACGAAGTAAAACTGGCCGCCGTTCACTCAAGGGATTTGCAAAAGGCCCTTCATTTTAAAAAGAAGTACGGCTTTATTAATCATTACGACCGCCTGGATGCCCTGGCCCATGACCCTCAGGTAGATGTGGTATACATCGCCTCCCCCCACCCCATGCACTTTGAACAGGTTGAGTATATGCTAAAAAAGGGAAAGCATGTGCTGTGTGAAAAACCCATTACTTTAAATGCTGGCCAGGCCCGGCACCTACAGGCCCTCGCCCGGGAAAACCAGGTGCTTTTAATGGAAGGGCTGTGGACCCGTTTTCTACCTGCCATTAAAAAAGCCCAAGAAGTGGTTGCTCAAGGGTTGATTGGCCCCGTTACCTTGGTTGAAGCCAGCTTCGGCAGTTCCTCTCTTCATGTGCCCCGTATTGCTCAAAAAGCCTATGCCGGCGGAGCCCTGATGGATCTTGGTACCTATCTGCTCCACTTTGCCGCCCTTTTTTTAGGCAGTTCCATCGCTACCATAAACAGTTCTGCCACCTTAAGCCCTGAAGGCATCGACCTTCAAAATGCCATTCTAATGGCAAACACCGCCGGGGCGATGGGCTTGTTTAAAAGCAGCGTTATAAACCCTTTTGAAAACGAGGGAAAAATTTACGGCGAGAAAGGAAAAATTACCCTGCCCCAATTTTGGGGTGCCGACCAGCTCCATATAACCTACCTTGAGGGAGAAACTGAAATAGAAAAAACCTATTCCTTCCCCCATCCTTTAGGCGATGGCTTTTATTACGAAGTAAAAGCTTTTATCCAAGCCCTTAACAAAGGCTTATTGGATGTACCTGCCATGCCTATGGAGGAGAGCATCCGTATTTTAAAGCAAATGGACAGCCTGCGGGCCCAGTGGGGCATGGCTTATCCCCAAGACCCCCAGCCCTGACCCTTCTTTCATCCCTATTGATTTATGGCCGCTTACCTCAATTGGCCTAAACCAAAAGGCTAGGGAAAAGCTGCAAGGGATCAAAATAGGCCGGAAAAGGTCAATTTGCCTTAAACAGCCTCCTCCTCTAAGGCTCTTGCACGTTCTTGCCCCAGGGCATCATACAAAATAGGCAGAGCAGCCGTATAGGCATTATGCTTTTGCCGGTAAAAACCGGGTATATCATTTTCAATAAAGAGGGGCTGGTCCTTCACAAGGCTAAAGCCCAGCTGCCGATAGAGCCATACCGCCTTATGGCTCCAGGTTTGGGTATGCAAAAACACCCGCTGGCCAGGGGCCAGTTGATAAAAGGCAGCCATCACCTGTTCCATCAGCAGCTTTCCAAAACCCCGGCCCTGGTAGGCAGGCACCACAGCCACCCAATGTACTTTGGGGTAAGACTCCCCGTCAATTTCATCAAACCAAGCCGAAGCTGTTGCCACAGGCTCACCCTGGGCAGTAAAAAGAAAAAAACAGCGCCGGCTCAGCTCCTGAGGATGAGGGCCGTACTCTTTTTTAAAATAATCAAGGGCCTTTTGGGTATCGTCAAACTCTAAAACCGATGTTTCTATTTCTGCCCAGGCCTTTTCATCCCCCGGTTGAAATCCCCTTAAAACAAAGCCCTGGGGCACTTTGGGGGCTGGTTGAGGCCTTTCCCCTGGCCGAGCTGCCATCACCAGGTCTTTATAAGGTATTTTTTTATCTAACATGTCAATCCTCTTTCTGCGTTCAGTTTTTTTGATCGCTAAAAAGCTCTTTTCTAAGCTGCAAATATTCTGCCTGCAAATCCGGATCTTTTATAAAATCATTTATCGAGCGAAACACCTCTTTGGCCTCTTTTTCTTCTGCTGATTTATGTAAAATAAGGGCGATATGAAATTTTGTAAAATTTTCGGCATCATTGGTCAGGGTTTTTTTAAGAAGAGATTTTAACCCTGCCACGGCCTCAGCACCGTTGCTGTTTTGGTTGTAAACCTTTACAACCTCGTTTATCTTACTTACAATATCCTTAAAATGGCGCCGCTCAAGGCCAACTTTAATCACAACAAACAAAAAACTCCAGCCCATTATAATGCTAAGGGCGGCTGTAAATCCCTGGCTAAAGTCTTGTGCTTGTCCAAAAATAAAAATGCCTGCAAAGTTTAATGCCATAGCCCCAAGCCAGCAGGCTACCAAAATGTTCTTTTGCTTTTTTGTCATCTGTCTTCCTCTTTCTTGGGTTTTAAATTCTTTTTCAAATACACTAGATCCCGTAGTTGGCGCCCGCACTCGTAGATTGGATGGTGGTAATGGTCAACAAAAAAATTTTTAATTCGGTGGGAGTAGATAAAACCGCAGTTTTCATAAAAGGGAATGGTCAGGGGGCTGTCTCCAGTGCCTACCACTAAGGTACGAGCTTTTCCCCCAAGGCTTTGCTCCACATGGGCAATAAGCTTTTTGCCATAGCCCTTGTTTTGCCAGGCCGGATCAATCGCCATGTTTTTAATTTCAAACAGCCCCCCACCCTCTTCGGTAACAAGGCAAAGACCCATTGGTGTCTCTTCGTTAAAGAGGACGTACAGGGCACCTCTTTCAAGGTAGCGGTCTATCATATCCTCCTGTTCATCGGCCAGTAAAAGCAGGTGCAAATATTGCTTTTTATCTTGGGTAACTAGTTGGATATGCACAAGGGCACCTCTTTTCTTAACGTCTAATTGCCACTGGTGATATTATAAGGTAAAATAACCCTAGCAACAACCATTTTAATATACTTTACATTTTGCAGGAGGTTTTTACCATGAAGCAGCACCAGTTTACAAGCCCCCAACCGGTTTTAAACGAAAAAGGACAACCCACCCCAGGCTGGGCGGACCATGGCCTTTTACAGTACAATCGCCAGGGAATCAAAGCCCCCTTTTACCGCATTAAAGAGTGGGACTGGTTTCAAATCAACACCGAAAACCTTGCCCTCCAGTTTACTTATGGCCACGCCAGCTACGCAGGCCAGGTTGGGGTTATGTTTTTTGACTTTGTAAAAGGTGAGCCCCTTTATACAAAGGATCACATCCTTGCTCTTCCCTTTTCCTCGATGAACCTGGGCCAAAGCGCCGAAGAAGATGGGGTAATTGAATACCGCAAAGGAAGTTTTTACTTTATGGCAGAAACGAAAAACAAAAATTATTATATTACCTGCCAGGATGAAAATTTTAAGGCGCAAATAGAGCTCAAACGCTTAACTCCGGCCTCTTTGGCCATTAATATTCCCTTTGACCAAAGCCCCACTGCTTTTTACTACAATCACAAAATCAGCTGCATGGCCGCTACAGGCACAGTGGAAGTAGGGAGCAAAAAATATGTTTTTAAGGAAAATGAGGCCTGGGGTTTGTTGGATTGGGGCCGGGGGGTATGGCCTTTTCATAACCAGTGGTACTGGTCCAGCGCCTCGGGGCTGATCGATGGCCGGGTGTTTGGCTTTAACCTGGGCTGCGGTTTTGGCAACACCTCTGCCGCTACAGAAAACGCCCTGTTTTATGAAGGGAAACTTCATAAGCTGGGTACCGTGTCCTTTGACCATGGAAAAACCTATATGGATCCTTGGCACTTATACGATGATGAAGGGCGTTTGGATATAACCTTGACCCCGGTTTATGACCGGGAAACAAAAATAAAGTTATTGTGGGTTGACAACAATACCCATCAAATGTTTGGCCCCTTTCATGGCACCGCTACCTTGGACGACGGGCGGGTACTTAATATAAATGGGCTCATCGGCTTTGCAGAGCATGCGGTAAACAACTGGTAAAAAACATTGCCTATATAAAAGCCCATTTCACCTTTTGGGTTGGGATTTTAAGCCACTGCTTGTTTTATGCGCCATACCATCCCTAGGCATACCTTTTTTCAAGCGCCAACAAAGCCTTTTTGTTTTCAAGGCCGCCCCCATAACCGCCCAGGCTGCCATTATGGGCAATCACCCGGTGGCAGGGGATGACAATGGTAAAATTGTTGGCTCCATTGGCACTGCCTGCAGCCCGATACCCTTTGGGGCTGCCCGCTGCCTGGGCCAGCTGTTTATACGACCAGGTTTTGCCATAAGGAATGGATAAAAGGGCTTGCCATACCCTTTTTTGAAAATCCGTGCCTTTAATGTACAAGGGCAAATCAAAGACCTTTCTTTTGCCTTGTGTATATTCTTCAAGTTCTTCAGCCCCTTTTTGGGTGGCCTTGCTCATGCCTAAATTAATCCGGCAGCCCAAATCCTTTTCAATTAAAGCCATGGCCTCCAAGGTGTTTTTTGAAAAACCAATATGGTAAATCCACCTGTCATCACCAATAATCATAATGGGATCAAGGCCATCGATATACTTTTTTTCATAGGCCATCAAGGTGGTCTTTTCGCCTGTTTTGTGATTCATTCTTCTCCTCCCCTTCATTAAAATATTTTGTCTTGTTTGTTTTTCTATTATAATACAAGCTGCACGAAAAGTCTGTACAAGGAGGTGCCTATGTCTGCTTATGTTTCCCCCATCCTAGTAGGTATTATGGTTTCTTTTGGTTTGTTTTATCTCCTCTCCCTGCCTGTAGCCATATACCAGTACCGCAAGCACAACGGCATTTTACAAAAAAAAAGCTTTGTATGGGCTTCATTTATATTATATATGATTACCGCCTGGTTTATGACCATTTTACCCCTACCCGCCCCTGAGGCTGTTGCAAGCATGACCCCGGCTCAGGCTAATTATAAGCCCTTTCTTTTTGTTACAACCTTTTTAGAGAAATCTGGTTTTGTATTGAGTGATAAAAGCACCTGGCTCAAATCCCTTAAAAGCCATTATTTTTATACCGTGGCCTTTAATGTGCTGCTCACCTTCCCTTTTGGGGTGTACATGCGCAAGTATTTTCATCAGTCTTTCTTTAAAACCATCCTCTTGGGCTTTTTATTAAGCTTTTTTTACGAATTTACCCAGTATACTGGCCTGTTTGGCATTTATCCCCACCCTTACCGGGTGGCTGATGTAGACGATTTAATCGTAAACACCTTCGGTGTTTTTTTAGGCTTCATCGCCACCCCCCTCATTAGCAAATTGCTGCCCACTGTTGAAGAAGGAGCCCTGCCTGTTGAACGGCAAGTAAACGTAGGGCTTGTACGCCGCTTTATTGGCGTCAGTATCGACCTGATTGCCGTTTCCTTCTTTTCTGGGCTCCTTTCAATTCCCTTTGCCCTTTTAGGCTTGAACTCAGCTTTTTTCAGGGAGCTACCAACCTTAATTACCTATTTTTTATATTTTTTTCTTATGGTTTATCTCACCAAGGGAAAAACCTTCGGCTTTCAGCTGGTAAAAATCAAAATCATTTCGACCAGCGGCCATTCCCTGGCCTTTTGGCAGGTGCTGGTTCGCAGCGGCATTTTATTGCTGTTTATAAAAGGTTTCCCTGCCCTGGCCCATTATTTTTCAGTTCCCAATCCTTCTCCTGCCCAGGCCATTCTCTCCCTCTCCTTTTCTTTAGCAGGCGCTGTTTTGGTTTTGATCATTCTAATTTCAAGGTTGCGGAAAAAATTTGTATATTTTTATGAAACTTTAAGCAAAACCCGCCTGACCAGCAAGGTCATCCATGTAGATGCCATTGAAAAAGCAAAATAAT
>CAYFQH010000007.1:0-53976 GCA_964345215.1 uncultured Oscillospiraceae bacterium
GGCAAAAGCGTAGGCTGCGGGTACCATTACGATCATTTGAATCACAATAATGCTAAGGGTAATGACAACGCTGTTTTTAGCATAGTTCAAAAGGTTCATTTTTTCAAAAATAGATTGATAAGATTCCAGTGTGAAGGTTTGCGGCCATAAAGTAGGTGGCATTTGAATGGATTCGTTGTACGTTTTAAAAGAGGTAATAAACATCCAGTAGAAGGGGAAGAGAAACAGCAAAATTATAAAAAGTTTAAAAATATCCAAAGGCAGTTGGGGCAGGTAACGCTTGAATTTTCCCAGTCGATCATTGTTTTTCATCATTATACCTCCCCTTCCTATTGGTAATGGACTTTTTTCTCAAGCCCTTTAAAGTAAAACACAGTTAAAATCATCAAAATAACCATGAGTACAACGCCGGCAGCAGAACCAATGCCTAATTTTTTATGAGCAAAGGCGTATTGATAAATATAACGGGAGATAACTTCCGTAGAGGTGCCGGGGCCCCCGTTTGTCATAACATTAATGGAGTCAAATACCTTAAAGGAACTGATGGTAATGGTGATGAGCAAAAAGAAAAGCTGGGGAGAGAGCATGGGCAGGGTGATTTTAAAAAAGGTTTTAAAGCGCCCGGTGTCGTCAAGCTCTGCTGCTTCATATATTTCAGAAGGAATAGACTTCATGGCTGATAACAAAATCAGTGCATAATAGCCGATAGACTTCCAAACGTTTACAATCACCACGCTAATCATGGCCGTGTCGGAGCTGTTCAGCCAGCGCAGGGGCGGAAGGTTGAAAAAGCCCAGCACCACGTTTAAAAGGCCGTAGCTGTTTTGATCCATAATCCAAGACCAGATAAAAGCGCAAGAAATGGACGCAATCAAGTGAGGGGTAAAAAAGGCGGTTCGGGCAAAATTGTTAATACGCCGGTCTTTTTTCATCCAAAGGGCAAAAAGCAGAGACAGGCCGATTAAAAGAACAACCACCATAACCGTATAGTAGGCGGTATTTTTAAGGGCGACCAAAAAGTCTGTTTTTACAAAAAAGATGGTTCGGTAGTTGCCTAAGCCCACAAACTTTTTTGTTGGGTTGATGATTGTACCATCGTATAAACTTAAGTAAATAGTGTTTACAATAGGGTAAAAGGTAAAAACGAGCAAAAACGCAATGGCAGGAAAAACCATTACATAGGGAAGCCAGGGTTTTTTGCCCAAAGTGCTTGGGGCAGCATTGTTCACTGCCTTGGCCTGTCTCTTATCTTTGGACATCACTATAACCTCCTGCAAGGGTCAGGTTTTTTTCAAAGCTTGGGTTGTTATCCCGGCGAATCCGCTGACCGTCGGCATCAAAAAAGTATAAATGGTCTGCATCAATGCTGATAATGACATCGTCGTTCCATTCAAAAGATTCGTCTAAGCTTTTTACCATAATGGTATCCTTTGAAAGCTGCACTTTATACAGGGTTTCAGAACCCAGCATTTCTCTTGTAATAATTTTACCTTTTCGCTGATATAAGGCAGCCGTAGGCTCTTGGGAAAGAACAATTTTTTCAGGCCTGAAGCCTAATTGCAGCCCACCGTCAATACGTAAAATATTCATGGGGGGGGTACCGATAAATTGAGCAGCAAACACGTTGTTCGGGTCGTTGTAAATCACCTCAGGGGAGGCCTGCTGCTGAATTTTACCCTTATCCATCAAAACAATTAAATCGGCCATGGCCATGGCCTCTACCTGGTCGTGGGTAACATAGATAAAGGTCGTTTGGAGCCGTTTGTGCATTTCAATTAGCTCGGTGCGCATGGCAACACGCAGTTTGGCATCCAGGTTGGATAAGGGTTCGTCCATTAAAAAGACCTTAGGCTCCTTTACCATGGCCCGGGCCAGGGCAATACGCTGGCGCTGGCCGCCGGACAAAGTGGAGGGCTTACGGCTTAAATACTCGGTTAAACCAACAGAGTGAGAAACTTCGGCAATGAGTTGCTCTCTTTTTTCCTTGGGTACTTTTTTGTTCTTTAGGCCAAACTCAATATTATCCCGAACGGTCATGGTGGGGTAGATGGCATAGTTTTGAAAAACCATTGCAACATCCCGTTTGCCAGGGACCAAGTAGGTAATCTCTTTATCATCCATTAAAATTTTACCGCTGGTGGCCGGGCCAATTCCAGCAATCATCCGCAGCAAGGTGGTTTTTCCGCAGCCGGAAGGACCAACCAAAACGGTGAACTTCCCATCAGGAATGAGCAAATTTAAATCTTCTATAATCTTTGCATTTCCAAAGGATTTTCCAACATGTTCAAGACGAATTTCAGCCATAATCCACTAACCCCTTTGTCTATTTCCAAATTTTCATAGTTGCACGTCATTTAATTATACCAAGCAGCAATGGGAATGTCAAGAATCGGCGGAGAAGTTTGAAAGTGATCAGCAAGGGCAACAAGTATGCGCAGCAATGAGCAAGAACTTCCTTAATGCCTAAAGTCAAGAAGAGGTTTTTGGATAAATGAGCTTGACCCTTTCTTTTTGGAAGAAGGAAATCCACTGGGAAGAAGGCTTTTCGTTGGTGATAACGCAGTCGATTTTAGAAATATCGCATACATGAAGGTAGGAAACAAGGTCAAACTTAGTAGAATCGCAAAGAAAAACTGCCCGCCTGCAGCTTTTAAGCATTTGCATCTTCATCGAAGCATCCTCATCGTTTACCTCTGTAATGCCCTTTTCCATTGATAAAGAGCGGGCAGAAAAGAACAGAAAGTCGCAAGTAAAGCTGGTCAGCCGCTCTTGAGCAGCTGAACCTAAGAAGCTGCGGTTAAAGGTATTCATCCAGCCGCCGGTACAGCATATTTCGGCGGAAGGCAGGGTGTCTAAACAGTCTAAGGCCGCCTGGGCACTGTTGGTAACTACTTTTAAATTGTTCTTGTTTTTTAAATGCTTAATCATGCTGGCTGTGGTGCTGGTGCCGTCCAGCAAAATAAACATATCGTCTTTTACCAGGGCGGCGGCCATTTTGCCAATGATGTTTTTGGCTCCTTTGTTTTCGTAGCTGCGCACAGCATAGGGTATTTCCGTGTTATGCTGCTCAATAAGCACGGCGCCGCCATAGGTACGGCGCAGCATACCCTCAGCCTCCAACTGGGTAAAATCCCTGCGGATGGTGGAGGGGCTTACGTTGTATTGTTTAGATAAGTCGCTGACCAAGACCGCCTTTTTCTCCCGTAGTTCTCGAATGATGTATTCTACTCTTTCTAGGTTTAGCATGAAGTAATACGCTCCTTGCTGCACGATTGTGCCATATTGATGCTTATAGTATGCTGTTTAAATGCTCATTTGTCAATTATACCGCCTTTTCTTTTCCATTGGATTAAACCATGATATGATAAAATAAAAGAGAAACTTTGCAAACAACCGGAATTGAAAGGAGCATACACCATGAGTCAAAACCAACGTAAACAGCTAAACGAGTACCTGACCCCCTTCCAATGCAGCTGCGGAAAAGAGCATAAAACTGCATTAAACCACATTGCTATAGGACAGGGAGTAGTAAAGCATGTACCCGCTTGGCTAAAAGAAAAAGGCTACCAAAAAATCTATATTATTGCCGATGAAACCACCGACAAAATTGCCGGAGAAAAGGTTCGAGCCTTGCTTGAAGAAGCGTCCATTCCTTTTGTGTACTCTCTTATCCCCCATAAAGAAGTGGTGCCCGAAGAAGAGGTGCTGGGCGGCCTTTTAATGCGCTTTCATCCTACCTGTGATTTTGTGCTGGGTGTTGGAAGCGGTACCATTAACGACATTAGCCGTTTTATCAGCTTTCAAACAGGCAAGGCCTACGGCATTGTGGCAACAGCCCCTTCCATGGATGGCTATGCTTCCACTGTAGCACCGCTGATTACCAATAATTTAAAAACCACCTACGAAGCCCAGGTGCCTTCGGCTATTTTTGGTGATACCCTTATAATGCAAACAGCACCGGAAAATATGATTGCTGCCGGTTTTGGAGATATTTTAGGCAAGTATACCTGCCTTTGCGACTGGAAGCTTTCGGCTATTGTAAATGGTGAATATTATTGCCCTGTGGTCAATGGTATGATGGAAGAAGCGCTTCAGCGCACCATCGACTGTAAGGATAAAATGAAGGAAAAAGATCCCGATGCCATGCAGGATTTAATGGAAGCCCTTGTTTTAGCCGGTATTGCCATGAGCTATGCGGGCAACTCCCGGCCGGCTTCCGGTTGCGAGCATCACTTATCGCACTTTTGGGAGATGAACTTCCTCTTTACCGGAAAAAAAGCGGTGCTTCATGGTACGAAAGTGGGTATCGGTACCATTTTAGCCTTGCGCCTGTACGAAAAACTGGCGAAGGAAAAACTTGATTTTAAAGCCATTTTAAATACCCCGGCTATCCCTATGGATGCTGCCTGGGAAAAGGAAATTCACCGTGCCTTTGATAAAGCGGCTTCAGAAATTATTACCCTTGAGCATAAAGCTCATAAAAATGCTCCGGAAAAACGCAACGAGCGATTAAGGGCCTATGAAGCCCATCGGGACGAAATTCAGGCTCTTATTGAAAAGCTGCCTGCTCCTCAGGAAATTTCTGCTCTTCTAAAAGAGGTAGGGGGCATAACAAAGCCCCAGGAGATTGGCCTTGAAAAGCAAGTGGTGGAAGACAGTATTTTATATGCCAAAGAAGTACGTGACCGGTACACTCTTTTACAATACTTGTGGGATACAAACTTGTTAACTCCTTATGCAAAAGCGGTTGCAGAGGAATACCGCTAAACAAAGGCGGATAAAAATGGAAGTAAACCCAAAAAAGGAAGCAATCAGCTTCCTTTTTTGATTTACAATGGGATAGAAATAGTGGAAAATTGAAAAAGGGGAATAAAAAGCCCTTGTATTTCGTTTACAATAATGAGAGAACATAAAAAGAAGGAGATGAAATGGCGAAAAAGACCCTTGCCTTCTTTCTTGCTTTATGCTTGGCAGTAGCCTTGACAGCTTTAGGGGAAGAAGAAATTGTGCTAAAAATTTCCGCTGTACCCGACTTTCTCGAGCAGGAACCGGAGTTTTTTAAAAAGCAGCACCCGAATGTAACAATTCAGGTGGATGGGGGCTATAATATACCCCCCCAGGCACTGGCCCAGGCCATGCTCACAAAAGATCAGGCTTACGATATGTACGTTATACGCTACGATGCAGGGGGTTTTGATCAGCTGGTAAATAAAGAGTATGTGGTTAACTTAGCGGCCTATCCTCAAATCACTGAAAAGATAGAAAAAATGTACTCTTATTTACAACAATCCCTTCAAACACAAGGCTTTATAGGGGGCATAATGGTGGGCCTAAATCGTTTTGGCATGGGCTATTACCCCAACAATATGAAGGCTGTTGGTTTGGAGGAGGAGGATGTGCCCCAAACTTATGAAGAGGTGATTGACTTTGCCCTTTGGTGGAACCAAGAAGGCAAGGCACAAAACCCAGGTTATGTGTTTTTAAGAGGGAGTGAAGATTTTAAGGAGCGGTTTGTTGATCAAATGATTCAAAGCTATACCCAGCAAGCAGCCTATCAAAACACCGTGCCAGATTTTACCGACCCTGGCTTTTTGGCAACCCTTGAAAAATTGGAAACCTTTGATGACGACTTTATTAAGGAAGAGATGCGCCAAAGCGGGGAAATGAATTTTATAGACCAAGCCTTGCTAGACGATGGAGCCAACTGGACTGACCTATCCGGCATGCCCGGAGCCTTGGAACCTTTGCCCCTAACTTTTGGGCAGCAGCAAAAAACCATGTACGGCATTCGGGGTATTGTGCTGTTTATTAATCCAAACAGCCCCCATATTGACCTTTGCGTAGACTATATTGAAAACGATATGAACCATTTATCAACGGAGCAAACCATTCTTTTGTTCAGCGGCAGTTACCAAGGGGTGGAAAGGGAAGGTTACCAGGAAGAACGGCAGCAGCTGCTGGAGGGAATAGGCCGCATGGAAGAAGAGTTAAAAATAGCTGCAGAATATGAAAAGGCACCTCTTGAAGAAAAAATTGCCAAATGGAATAAAGCTGTTCAATCATCCCAAGAGGGCCGGTGGGCCATTTCTCCTTACGCAACACAAAATTATCAAAACTTAATTGAGCAAGAAGCCCTGTTTATCATTCCCCAAGGGATTTTAACCGACTTGGCCGTGGGCACTCAAGGAGGGGACCAGCTTGAAAAAATGATCCAAAATTTTTGTCGGGGGCAACAAACGGCCCAAAGCCTGGGGACTGAATTAAACCGGGTGGTTCATATAATTTTACTTGAAAGCCAGTAGAATAAAAAAACAATAAAGGGAGGATAACATAATGAAATTAAACCGTATATTTAAAAAAGCAACCCTGGTTATGGCTCTTGTTTTGCTTTTGATCCCCATAAACAGCCTGGCTTTTAACCTGGGGGAAACCGAAAGAGTAAACCTTACCATTACAGATCAAATTATAATAGATGCTACAGCCTTTTGACCGGCCAAGGACAGCTATCCTATATACGAAATGGACTGGATTACGCCTAAAGAAGTAAGTGAAGGGCTTCTTGATAACCGGCTTTTATTTGCCCAAGAAGATAATCCAACCCTTAATACCACGGAAGATGAACTTATTTACACCACTGTCGGTGGAACGGAGCTAAGGGTTGATAGGGGAAGAATTGACTATACCGCCAGCTCTTTTTTGCCTTACAAGGAGATTGGTTTAATTTTAACCAATGCAACCCATATTAACGGCGGCCATGATCTTGAGGGTAACTCTCTTTGGAATTTTGAGCAAAACCCTGCCCAAGGGGTGGCCTTTCCGAAGGATATAGAAGGCGTTTTAGCCCAAGATGCCTGGGAGCAAACCCTTTCGGTTGTTCAAAGTGCCGGGGTGAACATCCAATGTAAACCTTATTTATTTCAGGCTTTTACCAAAGAGGATTTAAAAGCCTGGGATCAAAAACTGCGTGTGAATGACGATGCCTATAAAACAGACCTGGGCTATGTAGATATGAAAAGTACCCTAGAAAACGTGGAGGATGTATACTATATTTGCTTTACCCTGGTCCTGGATGACTTATATGTTTTTGGTTCGGCCTTTGACTTTAGTATTCCTACTCGGGGTGATTATTTGGATCACTTGCAGGTGTATGGCAGTGCCGTTGTTTCAAAAAACGGGATTGAAAGCTTTTCTTTTAGCGCACCTGTGAAATTAAAGGCGGCAGGGGAGCCTATTGCCCTTGCTGAACCTGATTTTAGCACTTGGGTACAACAAGCCACGAAGGACTATGAAATAGAAGAGATGGATACCATTAAGCAGATATATCTAAGCTATATTGTAGATGTGGATAAAAACAATAACCTTAGGGCAAAACCTTATTGGATGCTGGTTTATGAATCCCCCATGGAGTGGGAAAACGAAAAAGGAAAAATGGAAAGGCATATCAGTACCGATGTTTACCGCTTTGACCCTGTAACGGGTTTAACCCATACCGAAGCCCAGTATGCTTCCCGTAACCAATAAATGGAAGCAACAAGAAAGAAGAATACACAATATGAAAAAATGGATAATCAAATTATGTAGCATCTGCCTAGCCCTTTACTTCACAGCCCTTCCCCTTAATGGCCCGGCTCTTGCTGCCGCTGAGGAAAAGGCAGCCCACGAAGAGGTTTTGCTGCACATTCAAGGGCATGAAATGAACGGGGAATTAGATAACCCTGTGTTAAAAGAAAAATATCCCCATATCCATTGGGTAGGCAATGACAAGGGGGAAGAGGAGCAAATGCAAACAACAGCCCGGGCCATTTTAACCCGGGAAGGATATGATTTATATGCCATATCCTATCAAAATTATTATGACCGCTTGATTGAAAAGGAATATGCGCTGGATTTATCCTCAAACCCTGCTTTAATGGAGGCGGTGAACAAGATGCACCCCTTTATAAAAGAAGCCCTGCTTAAAGAAGGAAAGTTATATGGTGTGCCCACCCAAATAGAAGCACAGGCCTGGGCCTATTCGGCAAAGGGCTTTGAGCAGGCAGGCTTGCCTTTGGACCGGTTGCCTAAAAACTACGGAGAACTGCTGGATTTGCTGACCTGGTGGGTAGAGGAGGGCAACTATGATAATGACAAGATGCTTTTTCACCGGGGCGGTATGACAAGAGCTTGTTTCGTAAGCGATATGACCGACAGTATAATGGATTACAACTGGTATAATAATAAGCCCATGAACTTTGACAGCCCCGAAGTTTTGGCCCTGTTTGAAAAGCTGGATGCCATTGAAACGGAAAAAATAGATGACTTTACAAACCAGTTTGAAGAAGGGGATATTTACGATTACGGTGCCTTATTTGAACAGCAGTATGATTGGGCAAGCTTAACCCCTTACGATATGGAGGTGGAATTTGAACCTATTCCCCTGCCTATATTTAAAGGGCAAACCAAATCTCTGCCCATGCACCTAAAGGTTTTTATTGTAAACCCCTTGAGCAGGTATACCCGGGAAGCTATGATTTACTTAACTTGCCTACAGGAAGGCCAGTGGACTTTGGAGAATACGATTGGTGCACTGCCATGGGCCCTTTATGAAGATGCCAAACCGCTTTTAAATGAAAAAATTGCCCAGGAATTAAAGAAAAACGAAGAAAAAGCCGATCAATTAAAAAAGGTCCTTGCCGGAGGCGAGGGAGATAAGCAGCAGCTGAAAGAAGAACTTAAAGCTCTGGAGAGAACCATTGACGTTGATATAATATACCAGTGGCAGGTATCTCCCAAAGACCTTGGAAATTACCAAAAACTGTTGCCCTATAGCTATATTGCCCGTTCCAGCCCCTTGGGCAGTTCTGGTGTAGACGCTGTTAATATTGAAAAAGTACAGGAAGAATATATTGCAAGAAGGATAACGGCAAAAGAATATTTAAGCCAAATTCAGCGTATCATCAACCAGGCCATGATGGAATTGGCGTAGGTGGTTTTATGAGCAGTAAACAAGCAATAAGCACTAAAGGCTTTATTCTTGATAAGGGTTTTGCCACTTTACCAATAGGTATCCTCTTTTGCTTTTACTCAAAGAATATGTGTCCAACCCCAGTTGACTAATCAGCACCTGGGAATGTAGCCGCTGCCTCGATGAGAAAATTTCCTTCGATAAAGAATGGATTTTTCTCAAAGGGGAGGAACTGTTAACATTGCTTTCAAAGCATGAAATTCAATTTGTATGGGGTGGTTTTTCTAGGTTTGATAAAAATATTTCCTTCAGTGCCATTCTTGCCTTTCTAACACCTCAGGCTAACAGCTATAGTGTTTTTTTGTTAGTACAATACTTCCAGCGGATAGCTCAACTTAATTTCTCAAAAATCTAAAACGGATAGAGTTACCCCTCGGGTACAGATGGGCCGGGAAGCAAAAAAGACTTTTTCTAAGAATAGAAAGAAGATAAATGTCCAGATACCCTGTTCACAGACGGCTTTTTTATGGTAAAGTGGTTGAAAGAATAGAAGGGGGCTGGGAATGTGAGCCGTTTTTATGTAGGGGATTTAAATCATGAAATGCTGGAGCGGGTCAGCTTGTTTTTAAACCATGACCCAAAGGCCATTACCGCGCCCATGGTGGAGGAGCTGACTGTTAATTACCACCTGCCGGCGGCCAAAGCCTATAGGCTGCTGTTGGCGGGGATGCTGCAAATGGACATTGAGGATAACCCTTTGGACAAGGCCCTGTATCAAAATTATTTTGATAAAATGATTCAAAAAATGGACAAAAGTGATTATACTGGCGACCCTTATTATCAAAATATTTTATTTCCCCAGGCGAAAGCAGGGAGTTGGCATTTTGCTAGCCAAGAATATGCCCCTTACGAAGCCTTTGTATGTGACGATTTTTTGGCCCTTGAGGATGGGCGGGTCATTCCTCAAATTGGCTTTTTTGATGCGGCATTCTCCTATCCGGTGGTGCTGGAAGGGGGCCGGGAGTGGATGATGATTACCCCCAACGAAATAAACACCATGAAAGAGCCTATTGCAAATGCCCTTGGCCGGGTTTGTGCCTTTGGATTGGGGCTGGGCTACTACCCTTATATGGTTAGCCAAAAGCAGGAGGTTAAAGAGGTAACCGTTGTAGAGAAGGACAAAACGGTGATGGATTTATTTACCCGGTACATTCTGCCTCAGTTCCCCAATCGGGATAAAATACGCCTCATCCATCAGGATGCCTTTGACTATGCTCGGAATCAAATGAAAGAGGAAGCCTTTGATGTTATTTTTACTGACCTATGGCACGATCCCCTGGATGGCCGCGAGCTGTATTTAAAAATGAAGACTTTTGAAAAACAGAATCCAAACAGCCATTTTGATTATTGGATTGAAAAAACCCTGCGCTATTACCTATAAGGCTATTGCAAAACTGCTATACTGGTTCAAATTTAAGCACAGGAGGGATTGGATGAACTTTGATGATATTGGGAAGTTAAAAACAGAGCAAGAGCGGGTTGTAGCAATTTACGAGGTTTTTGACGAAAATGATCGGTTCAGCCACTCTTAGGCCGCAAAGGTTGAATTTTATACAACCATGCACTGCATTAAAAAATATCTAAACCCTCAAAGTAAAATATTGGATGTAGGGGCTGGGGAATATAGCCTTACTTTAGCCCGGTACGGGCATAGGGTAACGGCGGTGGAGCTCTCTGCTGCTAACATAAAGGCCTTTGAGCAAAAAATAACCCCACAGCTGCCTATACAGCTGATGCAGGGCACAGCCCTTGATTTATCAAGGTTTGAGGATGAGCAGTTTGACCTGGTTTTGTTGTTGGGTCCCTTATACCATCTTGAAAAGGATGAAGATCAACTAAGGGCCATCAGCGAGGCAAAGGGGGTAGTAAAAAAAGACGGAGTGATTTTTTTTGCCTTTATTTCAAACGATATGGTTATTTTAACAGCGTTTGCAAGAAGGCCGGATTATTTTGCAGACAGCACCTACGGCCATAAGACTTTTAAAGTAAAGGATTTTCCCTTTATGTTTGTAACAGTGGATCAGGCTCGGCAACGCCTGGCAAAAGGTGGAATTCACCTGTTACATGAGGTAGCCAGCGACGGAGTAAGCAAGTTGGTGGAAAAGCAAATTAATGCCCTAAAACAGCAGGATTACAACCAATATCTGGCCTACCATCTATGTTGCTGCGAAAAGCCCGACATGCTGGGCCACAGCAACCATCTGCTTTTTATAGGTAAAAAAGAGCAAACAAAAGGCACACTGCTTAAAAACCGGTGTGCCTTTTATATTGTGAAGCCGGCAAAAGAAATTTGTAATTTGCTGGCTTCTTTTGCTTTTAACTCAAAGGGTTATTCCCCTTTTACCAGGGGATAGTAACAAAGAACCGTTCTTTCCTTGCCCAGCGAAACCATGTCAGGCCTGGTTTGGCGGCACTTGTCCGTTGCATAGGAGCAGCGGGGGGCAAACTTACAATAGGATATGGAGTATTCCTTTTCTTCCATATCGGGCAGGGCAATATCTTTTTCCCACTTATCCCCAACCCGGGGTACGGAGTTCATTAAAAGTTCCGTGTAAGGGTGGGCCGGGTTTTCCAGCAACTCTTTAGCGGGGCCATACTCAATTAAACTGCCCCGGTATAGGGTGGCCACATAGTCAGACACGTAGTAGGCCGTTGAAAGGTCGTGGGTGATGTAGATGAAGGAGACCTTATATTCATCCCGTAAATCTTTAAACAAGTTTACAATGTTCATTTTCATTGAGGCATCAATCATGGCCACAGGTTCGTCGGCAACGATGAGCTTGGGCCGGGTAATCAGGGCCCGTGCAATGGAAACCCGCTGCAGCTCTCCGCCTGAAAACTGGTTGGGGTATTTGCCAGCTACGGTGGCCAGCGATAAGCCCACACTTTGGAGGACCTTATCAATATGGGTGCTGGCCTCGGCCTTTGTTTTACAAATACCAAGGCGCAGGGCAGTATTGTACAGGTAGGTATCTACCGTTTTTCTGGCCGAAAAGGCTTCAAAAGGGTTTTGGAAAATAGGCTGTACATCCAGCTTAAACTGTTTTGGGTCGTAGCCCTTTTTGTTCGAGTAGGCCTTCTCTTCCATAACAATATCTCCGCCATCGGTATCAAGCAGGCGCAGAATCATTTTTGCAAGGGTGGATTTACCGCAGCCTGATTCGCCCACAACTGAGAGGATGACCGGTTTGTCGCCGGATATGGCAAGAGAAACCTCATCTACCGCAATCAGTTTTTTTCCCGACAGCATACCGCCAATACGAAAGATTTTGCTAACATTTTGCACATCTAGTAAATGAGCCATGCTACTTCACCTCCGGTTTAACATAGTGGCAGGCAACAAAGTGATTTGGTTTAACTTCAATAAAAGGGGGTACTGCTTCGCGGCAGGCTGATGTGGCACTAGGGCACCTGGGGGCAAAACGGCAGCCCGGAGGCGGATCTTTTAAAGAAGGGGGTTTACCGGGAATACCCACCTTTTGGCTCTTGTCCCCAACTTTTGGCAAGGCCCCAATCAACATTTTTGTATAGGGATGCAAAGGGGCTTCGAAGATGGTATTGGTATCACCCAGTTCAACAAAGCTGCCCGAGTACATAATGCCCATCCGATCGGTAATTTGGTAGTGAACGCCCATGTCATGACTAACAATAACCAGGGTATTTTTAAGTTGCTTTTGCAGGCGCATGAGCATCATTAAAATGCCCCGCTGCACCACCACATCAAGAGCTGTGGTGGGTTCGTCGGCCAAAACAATGTTGGGCGACATAAAGGTAGCCAAAGCTATAATGGCCCGCTGGCGCATACCGCCGGATAACTGAAAGGGGAAGGCTTCCAACACGTCAGGTGAAAGGGAAAGTTCTTCCAAATAGGTTGCTACTCTAGCCAGGGTTTCTTTTTCTGTTTCGTTTTTTCGATCGCCTTTTGTGATGGAGTCGAGAAATTGAGACTTAAGCCTGGTAATGGGGTTTAAAACGCTTTGAGCAGCCTGGGGAATATAGGAGATCTGCTTCCACCAGCTTTTGCGGATGGTCCCTGTTTCCAATTGAAAAGACTCGCCATTTTTTTCTCCGGAGATGAAAACTTTGCCCTGGTCAACCACAAGGGGAAATTCAATAATATCATACAGGGTTTTAAGCAAGGTAGACTTGCCGCAACCTGATTCCCCGGCGATGCCGAAAATTTCGTTATTGTTAATGGTAAAGGTAACATTATTAACAACGTGCACATCCCCGTCAATGGTTTGATAAGAGGCTGATAAATTTTCAGTTCTTAGCATTATAGGCGCCCCCTCTTCATAGCAACATAGTCGTTATAGCCGGTAATAAGCATAAACAGGCCGATGAACAACAAAACAGTTGCAATAATCGGCGAGCCAATCCAAAACCACTGGCGGGCAAAAATAGCGTTTCGGCTCATGGCCCAGTTAATCATGTTCCCTAAAGAAATTAAATTGGCAGGGGACAAACCCAAAATAGCCAGGCTGGATTCAGACGCAATAGCGGAAAGGGTGGCGTTCATAAAGTTAGACAGGGACCAGGTAAGGGCAAAGGGTAAAATTTCCGTTACAACAACCTGTAGGGTTCCTTCGCCTGAAAACCAGGCTGTATGGATAAAATCCCGTTCCTTCATGGAGAGGGCCATGGAGCGGATTTGCCGGCTGGGCCATGCCCAGGCGAATAGGGCCAGAACCAGGGCCATTAAAATAACCGTAGAGGAACCCTTCATTAAAGAGGTCATTAAAACCAAGATGGGCAATGAAGGAATGACCACAAAAGTATCGGTAATGACCATTAGCACCCTGTCCAGGGGACCTCCCGAAAAGCCTGCAATCAGGCCGACCAAAACCCCTACCACCGTACCAATGGTGGCCACAATGAGCCCAATTGAAAGGGAATTATGAATGGACTCGATTAAAAGCCAAAAAACATCCTGGCCCATGCTGGTGGTGCCCAAAAGGTGGTCCCAGGAAGGGAGCTGCTTTTTAGGGTAAGTGTTATAAGTAAAGGGGTTTACATGGGGAATTAAATATACAACAAATCCAAGAATCAGGAAAAAAGCCGTGATGATGATGCCAGCTTTCAAGCGGAAACTTGCATTCTTCCAAAATTTTCTCATTACGCTTCTCCTCTCTTAGCTGTACCGAATACGCGGGTCGATGAAGGGATAGATTAAGTCTGCCACCAAGGTGGCGGTGGAGATGGCTACAATGGAAATGGTAATACAGCCAAGGATCATATTGTAGTCCGACTGTAAAATGGCCTTTTGTATCAGCGTGCCAACCCCCGGGTAGCCGAAGATAATCTCCGTCATAATAGAACCGTTAAACACACCGCCCAGCCCCATGGCCAGGGCGGTAATTTGGGTAAGAATGGAGTTTCGAAAAACGTAGCTAAAGCCAATTTTGGCCTCGGGTAAACCCCGGAGCCTGGCAAAGAGCACAAAATCTTCCTCGGCGGTGGTGGCGGCCAGGGATTTCATGGAGATAATCCACCAGCCGGTGCCAATCAGCAAAAGGGAGGCAGCCGGCAAAACAGAAGCCCGCACCAGAGAGGAGAAGAAAGCCCCAAAGGTGGAGGCATTGGTTAATATGTTAGACTGGAGGGGAAACCACCCCAGTATAAAGGCAAAAACAATTTGTAAAATCAGGGCAACAATAAAATAAGGAATGGGATAAATACAAATAGCAATACTCTCTAATATTTTAGAGGAAAGCTTATTCTTTCTAAACCCTGCCAGCAAGCCGATAATATTGCCGATTATCCAGGCGAAAATGGTTGTGCCCAGGGAAAGAAACAGGGTATAGGGCAAATAAGTTGAAATAATGCTGCCTACAGGGGTAGGATAACTCATTAAAGAAGGGCCAAAATCAAAGTGAAGCAAGCCTTTCCATAAAAAATCCCGGTACTGCTCCCAAAGAGACCCTTCCAGACCAAATTGTATACGCAGAGATTTGCGCAAAGCCTCCATCTGTTCCGGGTCCATTTGCCCTGAACGGGATTGCATTTGCCCGATCATACCTTCTACAGGGTCTGAGGGGAACATGCGCGGAATGAAAAAAATAAACGTAACCCCAATTAAAATGGTTAGGGCCCACGTTACAATGCGCCGCGCAAAATATTTGCGGAACTCCATGGCTTACACTCCTTTATTTAGCCGGTTTAATACTTTTATAGGCAGAAGGCACGCGCAGATGAGCATCAGGCGCGTGCCTTCTTTGCTATATTAAACGGGTTGTGCTATTGTGCAACGGGTGAAATTTCGGTTGTGATGTACTTAAAGCAGCTCCACCACCACCAGGGGCCGTTGTAGGGGTTTTCAGCATTGGGGTAATTTTCCCAGATGGTGCTGTTGGTGGGAACAAACTTTACGCCGGAGTGGAAGCCTACAAAAGGCATATCCGCAATGGCTACTTTGGTAAATTCCATCCCCAGTTCGTATGCTTCATCACTGGTGGGAGAAACTTTTGCCATTTCTTTAATAATCCGGGTAGCTTCTGCATTATTCCAGCGGCTGCCCTGGCCGGATCCACGCTCGCCTAAGGGTACGATTAAGTCGGCATCCCAGCCATTAATTTGGGAATATAAATCTCTTGTAATGCCTCCTGTGGGCCAGTAACCGGAAATCTCAAAGTTGCCTGTGGCAGCATTTGTGTCCCAAGTGGCACTGCTTTCACTGGACAGGTTACAGGTAAAGCCGAATTTAACCAACTGGTCGTAGGCTGCAATGGTGCCCCGGCCGGCTTGGACTTCTGTGTCGGCCAAGTAGGCCATGTTAATCACAAAGGGTTTGCCTTCAAAGTACCAGCCATCGTCTTTTTTCTCTAGGCCGGCTTTAATAAATAGTTTTTCGGCTACGTCAGGGGCATACTTCCAGCAGCCAATACCAAACATGTCAATCAGGGTGTCGTGATCATCGGGGATGTCATAGCCTTCGGCCCGCAGGGTTTCGGCCATCCGGTTGGCATACTCAAAGTCAAAGGGTTTAAAAGTGCTGCCGTCCCCTAAGTCCAGTTCAAATTCTTCCAGCCAGGGAATCAGGGGAATGTAGTACATTTCCTGAATGGCGTTGGTAGCGGTTAACAAGGCCAATACACTGGCCCGGCCTACGCCGTCGAAAATACTGGTGGAAATTTCATCAAAGTTCATGGCCAAGGTAATGCCCCAGCGGAAATCCGGGCTGGAATAAGGGGCTTTGCCCATGGAGAAGGCCAGACCTTTAGAGTTGGGGTCGTCGCTGGTAGCGTAAGGGAATTCTTTATACCAGGCGGAAATTTTATCGTTGGAAGCGGTTAAAACTTCTAAAATTTCGGGGGTTACCTCGTTTAAAATATCCACTTCGTTATTGATCATGGCCATTTGGCGGGTGCTGTCATCGCCCAGGAATTTAAATAGAATATATTTTGCCTGAGGCATTTTGCCTGTTACCACGCCAACGGTGCTATGTTCCCAGTCTTCACGGCGTTCGTATAAAATCCATTTGCCAAGGGGATCATACTCTTTTACCGTATAAGGGCCGGCTACAACCGGTTCGGAATCGGGGAAAGAAGTTACATCGTCAAGTTTGCTGTAAATATGCTCGGGTACAATACGCAAGTCGTTGCCCCAAATGGTAACGCCAAAGCGAAGGGCCAAGCGGGGGAAGGATTCGTTAGTAACGATTTTTACGGTATAATCATCCGTTGCTTCAATGGATTTAAATACTTCGTTATAGTAGGCAGAAGGGGCAATGCCGTCATTGTCTTTAATCATATTCATGGTAAAGGCAACGTCGTGGGCATCTAGTACTTCGCCGTCGGACCATTTAATGCCCTGGCGAATTTTAACAATATGTTCGGTAAAGTCTTCGTTTGATTCGGGCATACCTTCGGCTACTTCACCGAACTGCTCGCCTTTTACAGTGTCCATTTCCCACATCATAGCAGACATGAGCTGGTGGATACCAAAGCCCATTTGAGTACCTAACATATAGCTGTTAAACTGGCCGGGTACGTCGGTGGGGGTTTGGGTTTCAACAATCAGGGTTTCCCTGCGGGGGGTGCCTACCTCTGTCATCTCTTGGGCAAAAGCCATGGGAGCCACCGAGAGCAGCAGGGTAAGAACGGTTACAAGCGCGAATATTTTTCGCATGAAGATACCTCCTTAATCGATTTTATTAGTGGTTAGAACCTAAAGTACTATAAAAACTACACAAAAAATGAGTTGTAATTATATGCAGTTTTTATTTAACTGACCTCATTATATTTCTTTTTGCATAGAATGTCAACCGCTTATCAACAGTTTTAGGCCGTCAAAAAAACTAGCTTCAAAATGTGGGATGCGGATAGAACCCTTTTAAAAAGGCGGCAGAAAAGATAAAATATCTCTTTGATGATGCCGATTTTATTGACATCCTGAGAAAGGCAAAACATTCCCAGGCAAGACGAGCTATAACACAATTCCTTTTATAAAAGGGCCGATGGTCTAAAATCGGTACGACTCGGCGAGACCCATTCGGCCTTTTGTTGAGGGGGGCGCTTGACAATTTTGATGAAAAGGAAGGATGGGTCCAACTCGCCTCTAAAAAGAAAAAACAACAAAACTCCCTGCAATTTTATAAAAAAACGAAAAAGCAGAAAGGACGGCCTTCTGCTTTTTATCAAAAAATATAGAAGAAAAGAGTATCAAGGGGTATAAGTAATGGACATGCTATCGCTGTAAGAAACCCCGTCAACAGTAATCAGCGCTGTAATCCAGGCGGTTTGGGGGGCTTCCTGGGGCAGGGAAACGGTAACGGTTGTTTCTGGAGAATCGGAAATAGTAGAGGAGAGGGAGACAAAAGCCGGATTGTCGCTGACCCATTGTATGGGCGTGCCTGGAGGCATCATAGCTTGAACCTGAATCTGTTGAGAAAAGCCCTGGGAATGATTTTCACCGGTTAAGGTAATATTATCGGTTATCGATTTAATTCCCGGCACCAAGACCCGGCATAAAGCCTGATTGCCTTGGGGCATTGTGGCAGTGAGGGTGGTTTCGCCCATGCTGAAGGCTGTAATCACCTGGGTTTTAGGGTCAATGGTCGCAACAGCAGGGTCGGAACTATGCCATGCAATTTGAGTAGCCTCTTGGGCCGAAATATCTTTTAATGTAAGAGCCGTGGGTGACGAACGGTGAACTACCACTTCCTGAGGCAATAAAAGCTCTGAGGAAATGGCCACTTCAATAGTGCTTTTAATGGTAATATTTTCGATAGAAACAGAAAGCTCAATGGTAGAAAAAGCGCTTTGGGACTGATTTAAATGAATGGAAAAAAGAGCGCCCTGTGAGGTTTTTTCTATAAAGGAAGCAACAGAAGGGTTACTGGAAGACCAGAACACTTCCGCCTGGGGAGGGAAGGAGATAAATGCTTCAATAGGCTGGTTGAAGGGGCCTTGGTTTTGATTGGCCACAAAAAACAAGTTTTCAGTTTGGATGTAGGCATCCACAGCTGTCAGTAAAGTGCTGGCGGTAAAGTTGCCATCTCGGGTGGTCAAGGTAATTTTGCTGGTGCCTGCCTGCTTTGCCTGAATAGCCCCTGTTGTATTGTTGATGGTAGCAACCTGCTTGTTTTCACTGGAGAGGAAAAAGGCCTTATCACTTGCATTTTCAGGAAGAATGGTAGGGGTAAGAAGAATTTCTTCACCAACAGGTATATATATGCTTTCAACGCCAAGTGATATGGAAGCAACAGGGGTACCGTTGCCTGCTTGAAGGCTGGATAACGCGGCAGAAAGGCCTCCGTAAAAAAAGTCATTAAAAACGGCTTCAAATTCGGCTATTTGGGAGGTTTGAATATAGGAAGTACCTGAGGTCCAGGGGTAGGATAGATGGTTTTCGGTACAGATTAAATCGTTAATGCGGCCAAGGCCCTGAAGCTGAGCAGAGGGAGAGAAAAGTTCCACCTGATCGATAAAGGTGTTCTCTTCCAGTTGAATGGGCAGAGGGGTGTTAATGGCAGAGCCGACATGGAGAAAGGAAAAATCCCCGGAAAAGGACCAGAAAGTTTGCGTATTCTTTGGCAAAGAAAAAAATACAGGGGCGGAAGGGGAGGCGGAACCCAAGGGAGAAAAGGCGGTAAAATAAGGCTCATTATTAAAGGCAATAAAAGCAACGGCGGGGTTTTCTTCTTCAAAGGTTCCTTGGAGAAGAAGCTGCCCGTTTTCTTTCAAGGACAAGGTGTTCTCTTCCAACAAAACTTCGTAGCTCAAAACATCCTCTGTAGCCAGACTAGGGATAACAGCAGGCAGGAGGCTTAAAAAAACAAGAACTGCACCGGCCAAAGGCAAAATATTTTTTTTGTTTGTCAAAGAAATCATACATACACCTCAGATGTTCTACTTTTAATCAAAAAAACCGCAGGAAACTATCCGATGAAAGAAATACAGTATTCAGTCAGCAGATGGAATCGAACGGAATCAATTTATTATACCATAAAATAGATTCGAGTACAATTTTTATGTAAAAAAGAGTTTCTTTTAATTACGCCTCACCTGTGCGATGTTGACTGCATTAAAAAATGCAGCTTCTTTGACAATGAAACTGCATAAAAATGAAAGAATGTAGAGAAACAATTTATTTTTCTTGTCAGCGCCAATAGGATTATACCAGTTTGGCTAAATAGGCATAGCCTTCCTTAAGAGCGGGCAAGGTATCTTCAAGGCCTTCAAACTCAAGCGAAACCGTACCTTGGTAGCCAGCATTTTTTAAAATACCAATACACTGGGCAACGGGAATGGCCCCGTGGCCTACAATGGTTCCCCGCAGGTAATTGCCTGCCCGGCTTTTAAAAAAGGAAGGACCGGGAGAAGGAGCACTGCCCGGTTTGATTAAAAAGTCCTTGGCGTGTACATGAAAAGCGTAGGGTGCTGCAATGCCAACGGCAAAAGGGCTGTCCTCATCTGCGCAGGCAAAGTTGCCCACATCTACCAGCCAGCCGAAGTTGGGATGGTTTACGGCTAAAATCAAAGCCTCTACCCTTTTAGAATCCTGCATAATCAGGCCGTGGTTTTCAGTGCAGGTTTTAATGCCTCTTTGTTGGGCGTAGTCGGCCACTTTTTGAATCAAAGGGGCAGCAAGGCGGATAATGTCAAAATAATTTTTGGCCTCATCTGTATAACCCCATGCAATATCATGACGCATAATGGGGGCACCCAGCAAGGCAGCTACATCAACACAGCCTTTTAAACGAGCTATTTCTTTTTCTTTATCGCCGCTGCTGCCGGACAAAAGATCGGCTCCAACAGTGTAGGCGCAAATGGCAAGGCCCAATTCATCGCAATAGGCTTTGATGCTAAGGGCCAACTCCTCTACTGTTTTTTGCCCTGTGCCTTTATCTAACTTTAAGTCAATAAACTCTATGGCATCAAAGCCAATCTCTTTTGCCTGGAGACAAATATCAAAATAAGTGGCACCGGTTTTCTCCATATGATTTTTAAAACTGTAGCTGGAAACACCTAATCTCATGTTTTTACTCCTTTAAAAGCGGTTAAAATTGCTTCAAGTGGTTTTTTAGAAAGACAACGGCATTTTCAATATCCTGGTAGGGGGTTTCGCCCACTTCCCGCTCAATGGTTAAAAAGCCTTTGTAGCCAATAGCCCTTAGGGCTTGAAGCCAGCCGGTAAAGTCCACATCCCCTTCACCTAGGGGCAGTTCAATAAAGGAAGGATCGGCAAAGTTGTCCTCTGTAATAAGCCCATATACAATTTCCGGGTCTTTTACATAAAGGCGGCGCCCGTCTTTGGCATGGGTATGCACAATGTAATCTTTCAGCACGTCAACCCCTTTTACCGGGTCATCCCCTGTAACCATAACAAAGTTTGCCGGGTCAAAGTTTACAGCAACCCCCTTGGAATGAAGGCCGTCTAAAAATGTTTTAAGGGTCAGCGCCGTTTCGGGGCCTGTTTCTACAGCAAAATGGGCATCAAGGGAGTCGGCGTAGCGGGCCAGCTCGCCGCAGGCATCCTGCATAATGGTGTAGCGGGGGTGGGAAGAATCCGCGGGAACTACGCCAATGTGGGTAGTTACAATGTCAGTTTCAAGCTCTTTGGCAAGGTCTAAAATACGTTTGGAATCTTCAATCAGCCCCGGGTTCAACTCCGTATCGCCAAAACCCTTGCCCAAATCTCCGCACAGGGCGGAAATGGTAAGACCCCTGTCTTTTACTTTTTGCAAAAAGTCTTTTCGCATTTGGGGACTAAGGTTTTTAGGCGACAGTTCGCCGTAGGTGGCATAAGCCTGAAGGCCTTGGGCACCTACTTTTTGGGCTGCATCTAAGGCCTGGTCTAAAGGTAGGCGGAAGGATTCTAAAATAACACCAATTGAAAAATGATTCATGAGGGATCTCCTTTCATTTGTGAAAACAGATTTAATAAAACAGGTCAAGCTTATTGTAACAGAACCTAAGGGAGAATAAAAGTAAACAGGCATATAAAGGGAGCGCATTGTTCTATAAAGGAAATATGAAAGAAATGGGCTTTTAAGGAGATTCTAATGAAGGATACCTTGCATAAAAGGAAGAAGTAGGGCTATAATGCACAAGAATACATTAGAAAAGACGAATGAAAAACAACAGACGGGGGAACACAAAAAGGTGAAACTGAAAGAATCAACAAAAAAAATATTAAATGTTTCGTTTATTGTTTTAACCCTTGGCATTATGCTTTTTATTGTTCTTAAAAACAATGAAATGAGCGATATTATATCTGTTTTAGAAAGCATTAAAGTAAAGTGGGTTTTGGGCTGCCTTTTTTGCCTTTTGGCCTATTATACAACAGATGCCTTGGGGACCTACCTGTACCTGCGGAAAGAAAAAAATAGAATTACTTTTTTTAGCGCATTAAAAACAGCCATTATTGGTGCTTACTACAGCAACATCACCCCCGGTGCTTCAGGGGGGCAGCCTATGCAAGTATACCACCTAAATAAAAAAGGGGTATCCGTTGGGGTAGGCAGTTCGGCTCTGTCGGTAAAGTTGTTTTTTACCCAGTTGGGGGTTGTGCTGGGTGCCCTTGCCCTGTGGGTATTTAACCGGGATTTTTTTAACCAGCAGGTCGGCCATGTACGGGGCCTGATTATATTGGGCATTGTGATTAATTTTTCCATCATTCCTATTTTAATACTTGTGATGGTAAACGAAAAGTGGGTAAAAAAAGCCTTTATGGGCCTTGTGAAGCTGGGTACCAAGCTACGGATTATAAAAAACCGGGAAAATGCCCAGGTCAAGGTCGAAAAAGCACTGGACCGGTTTCACAAAAGCGCCATGGAAACTTTTTCCAACATCGGCAATATTTTAGTTCAAGGAATTTGTGGGGCCCTGCAAATGTTTTTTTATATGTGTATTGCCGTTTGTACATATAAGGCTTTTGGCCTGTCGGCTACCCCCTGGTATCAGGTTTTGCTTATTTCCTATCTGGTATTTATCAGCGCCAGCTATATGCCTACTCCAGCTGGGGCCGGGGCACAGGAAGGGGGCTTTTACCTGTTTTATAAGGGTATCTTTCCCGAAAATCAAATCGGTCTGGCCTTGTTGTTATGGCGCTTTTTTACCCTTTATCTTACTTTAATTATAGGAACCGTTGTGATCGTTTTTTCCGGTTTTCAAAGCAAAAAAGAGGCCAGGGAAAGTACGGGGGAATTTGCAGGAGGAGCAGCCCTTGAAGACGAAGAGGAGGCAGGAAAGGACCTGCCTCAAAAATCCGCCTGATTGTAAAAGGTGCACAGAAAATTAAAAACATGGCCTTCATTCTACCACGAATGGGGCCATGTTTTTATTTTAATAGCGTTTAAGGGCTTTAGCGGGTAATGCAGCTGCCGTCCTTTGTAACGGTGGCACTGGAGGAAACCATACCGGTAGTGGCATCGATACTAACCACGGTACCGCTTTTTAGAATTTGTGTTGCGTTAGCAGCGGCAATAATAACCGGAATACCCAGGCTCATACCGGCAATAGCCCCATGGCCATTGATGTTGGGGTCTTCTAAAACAAGGGCTGTGGCCTTTTGAATTAAAGGCAGCAATGTATTGTTGGTTTGGCTAATAACCAAAACATCCCCTTCTTTAAAGTTTTCTAAAGCCTCTTCGTCGTTATGGGCTACACACACGGTGGCGCAGGCAAATTTGCCGCTGATGCCCTTGCCGTTAACTAAAATACGGCCAACTACGTGAACCTTCATGAGGTTGGTGGTGCCGGAAATGCCCAGGGGAACTCCGGCGGTTAATACAACCAATTCACCGCTGCGAAGGAGTCCGGCTTTTTCTCCGGCTTCTACTGCGTGATCGAAGAGGTCGTCGGTGTTGGATTCCTCACCAATCAACAGCGGCGTAACCCCCCAGGAAAGGTTTAACTGCCTTTGTACACCGGGGGAGGTGGTGCAGCCGATAATGGGGCATTCGGGCCTGTATTTAGAAATCATACGGGCCGTTTTACCTGACTTTGTAACAGTAAGAATGGCCGAGGCGTTTAAATCGTGGGCGGAAGTACAGGTAGCGTGGGAAATGGCGCTGGTAATATCAGTGCTGGGGTTGGTTTCGCGGTTTTTAAAAATTTTGATGTAGTCGATATCCGCTTCGGTTCTAAGGGCGATTTTAGCCATGGTTTTAACTGCTTCCACCGGGTATTTTCCGGCGGCAGTCTCGCCAGAGAGCATAACGGCGCTGGTGCCGTCGTATACGGCGTTGGCAACGTCGGTAGCCTCGGCCCGGGTGGGGCGGGGGTTTTTCATCATCGAGTCGAGCAGCTGGGTGGCGGTGATGACTTGCTTGCCTGCGCTATACACCTTGCGAATGATCATTTTTTGCATAATGGGCACATCTTCCAGGGGAATTTCAACGCCCATGTCACCCCGGGCAACCATAATGGCATCGGAAACACTGATAATCTCGTCAATGTTTTGTACCCCTTGCATGTTTTCAATTTTAGCAATGATGTTCATGGTGCTGGCGTTGGCCTCCCGGAAGATTTCACGAATTTGCAAAACATCGGCAGCGGTGCGCACAAAGGAGGCGGCAACAAAGTCAAAGCCCTGCTCCAGGCCAAATAAAATATCCTGCTTGTCTTTGTCGCTGATAAAGGGCATGGATAGGTGAACGTTGGGTACATTTATGCCTTTGCGGTCGGAAAGCTCCCCTCCGTTTACAGCCATACAGTAAATTTCGCTGGGGGTAACACGGGTGATTTTAAGTTCTACCAGTCCGTCATCAATTAAGATGGCGCTGCCTACCTGCACATCGGAAGGCAGCTGTTTATAGGTAATGGAAACCTTATTTTGATCACCAATGACATCTTCCGTTGTAAGCACAAACTCTTGGCCTTGCTCCAACATAATGCGCCCTTTTTCAAAGGTGCCCAGGCGAATTTCAGGCCCTCTTGTGTCCAAAAGGGCAGCAACAGGAACACCCAGTTCCTTCCTTAACTTACAAAGCATCTGGTAGCGCTTTAAGTGATTTTCGTGGGTGTCATGTGAAAAATTGAACCGGGCCACATCCATACCGGCCAAAATCAATTTGCGCATGTTGTCTCCCTGATCAACAGAGGGACCCATGGTGCACACGATTTTCGTTTTCCGCCGGGGCAAACGGGTATTTATTTGATACATTAAACTTTCCTCCAACCAATCAAACTCGGATATTACCTTCAAAACAATGCACATTCTAATAAAAGGCAAAAATTACTCAATTTATTATATCACAAATTCTCTTTGATGGAAAAGAGGGAAGAATGGCTTGGTTTCAATTTCTTGACAAAAGGGGGAAAAAAACATAAAATAGTTCGGTAGCGAACAAAAGAAAGCGAGAATAGAATATGGAATCACAAAGGCCAATTTGTATGGAACTGGTGGGGACGGTAAACATTGTACGCCGGGCCATGGCCGAAGAAGAAAAAAACCAATATGGCCTAAGTGGAATACAGCATTGGGTTCTTGGTTATATTAACCGTCACCAAACAAAAGGGCCGGTATTTCAAAAAAATATAGAAAGAGTTTTTGCCCTGAGCCGTTCGGCTGCCAGCGAACTTTTGCAAAAAATGGAACGGGAAAAATTGATTAAGCGGGTGCCCCTGGAAGAGGATGGGCGCCTTAAAAAAATTATTTTGCTGCCTAAAGGAGTCAAAGCCAATAAAGAATCAGTTCAAGTGGTTAAAAAAATGAACCAGCTAATTGAAGAAGGGCTTGACAGAACAGAAATACAGCAGCTGCGAAGAACCCTTGAAATCATCCGCAAAAACATGAAGAGCGGTGGAATGATAAAAGAAGAAAGAAGGGATGAAAACCGTGATCAAAAAATTTGCAAAGAGCATTCGTGAATATAAAAAACCGTCTATTCTATCCCCCTTGTGCATGATAGGTGAGGTCATCACCGATGTGCTCATTCCTTATTTTATGGCTAATTTAATCGACCTTGGCATCGAAAAGGCCAATATGGCCTTTGTGGTGCGCTTTGGCATCATGCTTTTAATATCGGCCTTGTTTTCTTTGCTGTTTGGAGGGCTGGCCAGTATGTATGCCGCCAGGGCCTCTGCGGGTTTTGGGGCTAACTTGCGAAAGGATATGTTTTACAATATCCAGTCTTTTTCTTTTTTAAATATCGACAAGTTCTCTACCTCCAGCTTGATTACACGGCTGACCACCGATGTAAGCAATGTGCAAAATGCTTATATGATGATCATTAGAACCGCCATCAGGGCCCCTTTTATGTTGGTTTTTGCCTTGATTATGGCTTTTAACATCAACAAGCAGGCAGCCATTATTTATGTTGCGGTCATGCCTTTTTTGGGTGCGGCCCTGTATATCATTATTAAAAAGGTACATCCTACCTTTAAAAAAGTGTTTAAAACCTACGATAAACTGAATACCAGCGTACAGGAAAACGTTCGGGGGATACGGGTTGTAAAGGCTTTTGTGAGGGAAGAACATGAGGTTGACAAGTTCGAGCGCCAATCAGGGGAGATTTATAACCTCTTCACTAAGGCAGAGAAGATTTTAGCCGTTAACATGCCCCTAATGCAGCTGGCCATCTATGCTTGTATGCTATTTATCTCTTGGATGGCGGCCAAGCTCATCGTTGGCGGCACCATGACCACAGGGCAGTTAACCAGCCTGATGACCTACACTATGCAGATTTTAATGAACTTTATGATGCTGTCAATGGTTTTTGCCATGATGATTATTTCAAGGCCATCGGCGGAGCGGATTATTGAAGTACTGGACGAGGAAACCGACTTAAAAGACGGAGAGGACCCGGTTTACACCCTGGAAAACGGCGCCATTGATTTTGAAAACGTGGGCTTTAGCTACACTGGGGATCCAAAGCAGCTGGCCCTTGAAAACATCAATTTGCACATTGCCTCGGGGCAAACCATTGGTGTTTTAGGGGGCACGGGCAGCGGTAAAACAAGCCTGGTACAGCTTATTCCCCGGCTGTATGATGCAACCCTCGGCACGGTAAAAGTAGCGGGAATCGACGTGAAAAAGTATCATATGGACAGCTTGCGTGACCAGGTGGCCATGGTACTGCAAAAAAACGTGCTTTTTTCCGGCACCATTAAAGATAACCTGCGTTGGGGTAAAAAAGATGCAACGGATGAAGAAATGATATGGGCCAGTAAAATTGCCCAGGCCCACGACTTTATTGAGGCCCTGCCCCAGGGATATGACAGCTATGTAGAGCAGGGGGGCACAAACTTTTCTGGTGGACAAAAACAAAGGCTGTGCATTGCCAGGGCTCTTTTGAAAAGGCCTAAAATTATGATTTTGGACGACTCCACCAGTGCTGTGGATACCAAAACCGATGCTGTTTTACGCAGAAGCTTTAACGAAGAATTACCCCAGATGACAAAAATTATTATTGCCCAGCGGGTGGCTTCTGTGGAGGAGGCGGACCAGATTGTGCTAATGGATAATGGAGGGGTTCAGGGAGTTGGCACCCATGAGCAGCTGCTTAAAACCAATCAGGTTTATCAAGAGATTTACCATTCTCAGCAAAAAAGGGGGGCGGAAAAATGAGCGAAATAAAAATAAAAAAAACCTCCGCCAAGACTTTTGACGACAGGGGCATGCCTGTTGGGAAAAGGCTTTTCTACTACGTCTCCCATGGTAACCGGGCAAAGTTTGCCTTGGTATTTGTATGTATTTTAATAAGCGCCCTGGTAGGGGTTGCCGGCTCTTTGTTTATGCAAAGGCTTATCGACCAGTACATCGCTCCTTTGCTGCTGGAAGCAAACCCTGATTTTACAGGCCTTAACAGAGCGATTATGGGCATGGGGGTTTTATACCTTACAGGGGTTATTGCCGGGTTTACCTATAACCGGCTAATGGTCAGCATTTCCCAAGGGGTTTTGAAAAAAATAAGAGACAGCATGTTTGCACGGATGCAAAAACTGCCTCTTCAATATTTTGATACCCATACCCATGGGGATATTATGAGCCACTACACAAACGATACGGATACCCTACGGCAGATGATCTCTCAGAGCATTCCTCAAATCATCTCTTCTACCATTACGGTTGTTTTCTCTTTTGCGGCCATGCTTTCCCTGAGTTTTTGGCTTACCTTGGCGGTAATCGTGTTTCAAGCAGGCATTGTGTATGTAGGGCTTAAAATTGCCAAGCGTTCAGGCTCTTACTTTATGAAACAGCAAATGGCCCTGGGAGATTTAAACGGCTATATAGAAGAGATGATTAACGGCCAAAAGGTTGTAAAAGTTTTTTGCTATGAAGAGGAAAACAAAGAAAAATTTAATGGAAAAAACGAAATTTTGCGCAAAAATGCAACCTTAGCCAATACTTTTGCCAACATGCTTATGCCTGTTATGGCGAACTTAGGCATGCTGCAGTATATTTTATTGGCCATTATCGGCGGGGCTTTGGCCATTGGCAATATGGGGGGAATCACTATTGGGGTTATTGCTTCTTTTCTGCTTTTATCAAGAAGCGTAAGCAACCCTATTAACCAAATTTCTCAGCAGATCAACTATATCGTGATGGCCCTGGCTGGCGCCAAGCGGATTTTTACCCTTATGGATGAGGAGCCGGAGGTGGATCAGGGAACTGTTACCCTTAGTACAAATGCCTTTGGCAAAGAAGGGGCCTGGGCCTGGAAAAAAGGCAATGAACTGATTCCCTTAAAAGGTGATGTGCGCTTTGACCATGTAAACTTTGGCTATGTGCCGGAAAAGGAAATTCTTCACGATATCTCTCTCTTTGCCAAGCCTGGGCAGAAAATTGCCTTCGTCGGCTCAACCGGGGCTGGAAAAACCACCATTACAAACTTGATAAACCGCTTTTACGATGTACAGGAAGGCAGCATCACCTACGATGGCATTGACGTAAAGGAGATTAAAAAAGATGACCTGCGCTTTTCCCTTGGCATGGTTTTACAGGATGTAAACTTATTTACAGGCACCATTAGGGAGAACATTCGCTATGGAAAGTTAAGTGCAACCGATCAGGAAGTGGAGGAAGCTGCAAAACTTGCCAACGCCCATGACTTTATTATGCGCCTGCCTGAAGGCTATGACACACATATTACAGGCAGCGGCGGGGAGCTTTCCCAGGGGCAGAACCAGCTCTTGTCAATTGCCAGATGTGCCATTGCAAACCCGCCGGTAATGATTTTAGACGAGGCCACCAGCAGCATTGACACAAGAACCGAAGCCCTTGTGCAAGATGGTATGGATAGGCTCATGGAGGGGCGTACGGTGTTTGTGATTGCCCACCGCTTGTCTACAGTTCGAAACTCCCAAGCTATTATGGTTTTAGAACAGGGAAAAATTATTGAACGGGGTAGTCATGAGGAACTGATGGAGCAAAAAGGGCGATATTATCAGCTTTCTACCGGAGCCTTTGAATTGGAGTAAAAAGTAATAAAAAACACCGCTGAAGCGGTGTTTTTTATTGCAGGGGAGAAGGGAAGGCCCTTTCTCCCCGGTCATAATATACAATTGGCGGTTCCAAGGGTGGGCATTCCAGATGGTCAAGGACTTGCCTGGCTTTGTCAAGGCGAAGGGGCAAGGGCACCTTTGAGCGGATACGGCGTACAAAATCATCTATTGAGACAAGAGGCTTTTCAAAGGTAACGCCCATCAGCTCCTTCGGCTGCCAGTGGGCAGTTTTATGAATGTCGGTACCGGCAATAGTGGGCAGCTTGTAGTAATTGGCATAGGCTTTGGCCCTTGCGTCTTCATGGGGGGCATTGCCCCCGTTAAAGGCCTCTACCCCGTGAACCAGGTGGGGATATAGGCGAATTTCAGAAATATAGAATCGGTCCCTGAAGGGATGGGCCTGAATGACGCAGCCCCCGGCGGCGGATACCGCTTCAAATTGCTGAGCAATGGTCCACCGGGCTGCCTCGGGGTGTTCCATCAGCCACTGGGGAGACAGGCCATAGATTAAAAACTCGGTGCCAAAATAATTTTCTTCCCAGCCGAAAAAAACATCCAATCCTTTTTGAAGGCCTACTTCTTTGGCTTCTTCATAGCCTTTGGTAAATTGTTTGACTTTCTCCTTCCAAGACAGAGTGGGGGAAATACTGGTGTTGCCCCGAAAGAAATGGTCGGTTACAATAATGCCTTGGTAGCCGGCTTGGATATATCTGGGTACATAATCCCTTGCCCGTACCTGAGAACAGGCGCTGGCTTGGCTGGTGTGCAAATGGGTTTCGTAGGTGTAGGCCACGGCGGTCATTCTCCTTAAATGTATTAAAAGCTCTTTTTATTATAGCATAAGGTAAAAAGAAGGCAATGGAACAAAGAGAGGCGACAGATACCTTTTAGGAATGAATATCGGAAAAAGACGCCTTAAAAGGAGGGGGGAGAAAATAATCCGAGGAGGCCTTCGGGGCCTCCGGGTGCCTAACAAGTCGACACCCTCCCAATAAAATGAAATTCATTTTATTGGACTTGCAGATTCCTCTTGGTAGCATTGCTACATTTATTGTTTCTAGTTACAAATGCTTTTCGCTGAAAACCTTAAGAAAAACGAAGCTTTCACGGGCAGAGGAATCTGTAGCGTAGCGATTTTGGGGCATTACCCCTTTTTTATTAAAATCGCCGAGACCCACCGCAATAAAGGGCCCAATGGGCCCCGCTGGGTCTCGATTTTATATGAAGGGAGGCATCGCCTCTTTTTTGCCCCCTTCATGCATCCCACGCTTTACGGCTGGGTTTTTTGACAGTCTGAGGGCCTTTTCTTGACTATTTAGCCCAGTCCGTTATAATATTTTAGTACATAAACCTATGGCGGATGGGCTTGCCCCTAAAGGGAAAAACAATTAACAAAGAGAAGCCTTGCCTTTAAAAGCGGCATAAAGAAAAAAAGAAAAGTTTTTTGGCAAAACCCGGGATAGCGTAAAACAGCGTAGGGAAGGAAACCGAAAAGGTGAAAAAAGAGGAACAACAGCTTGACCCGATCAGGGAGCAAGAAGAGAAAATAGAGAAAGAGAGCCCCCGGGTTCAAGCTTGGGAAGAAGAGCGGGCCTATCTGCTTGGGCGCATACAAACCCTGCAGCAGCAGCTGGCTGCCACGACAAAAGAGGTGGAAACAGTTTTAAACTCCACCCGCTTTAAAATGGGAAGTGCTGTGGTGGAGGCCATATCCTCCCCAAAAGGGTTGGTGCGCTTTCCTAAGAAGGTGGCGGGCCTTTTAAAAGAGCGAAAACAGTTACAACCTGGCCAAGTCAACCAGGTAGCGGCAAAAAGGCCGGAAGAGATGGAGCCGGAAAAAGCCCGGTATACAAAAGAAGAACTGCTTAAAATCAACCGGAGATTTGTAAGCCCTGTTACCCTTAGTCAAAATCCCCTGGTTTCGATTATAATTGTAAATAAAGACGGCCTTGACAAGCTTAAAATTTTGTTCCGTTCTCTTAAAGAAACTGTTTTTTACAGCTATTACGAAGTCATTGTAGTCGACAATGGTTCAAAGGACGAATCCCTGGCCTTTTTAAAAACCCAGGAGGCCTTTTTTGATTTACAGGTGATTAAAAACACCCAAAACCACTCTTTTTCAAAGGCCAACAACCAAGGAGCCCAAGCAAGCCGGGGAACATATCTTGTGTTTATGAACAACGATATTGAAGTAACCCATGGCTGGCTGGACGAGCTGCTTAAAACGGCTCAAGATTCTAAAACAGGCGCTGTTGGGGCAAAGTTGGTCTATCCTGATATTCCCGACGATACCATTAACCGGGGTAAATCCTACTTATTGCAACATACAGGCATCGGCTTTCATGAAGATGCCTTTGAAGGCAGGCCCTTTTTCAGGCCCTATAACATCGCTAACGGCCGACAGCCCTTTGCCAGCCCGCCTGTAAAAGAGGAAAACAGTCAGCGACTGGCTGTAACGGCGGCAGCGCTGCTGGTTAAAAAACAACTGTTTGTAAAGGTACAAGGTTTTGACGAAGGCTACCAGTATGGCTATGAGGATGTGGACCTGTGCCTGAAGATACACCGGCTGGGATATGTCAATACCTACTGCCCCAGGGCCCTTTTGTTTCATTATGAATTTGGTACTCAAACCACCTCAGCCCCAAAGGCCGTTGTAAAAAGGCGCAGGGGCAATATGGGCCTTTTTCAAAGCAAATGGCAAAGATATTTAGAAAAAGAACTATTATACTTTAAGCTGAAAACCATGGCTGCCGATCAGGAAAAACTGACTGTGGCCATGGTGGTAAGCCAGGCTAGCCCCAATACCATGGCAGGGGACTATTTTACCGCTATGGAACTGGGGGAGGCTTTAAAAGAAAAGGGATGTAACCTTATCTATATTGAAAAAGGCGATGGGCAAAGCTGGTATCATATGCCCCAAGAGGTGGATGTGCTCATCAGCATGCTCCACAGTTATAATGTAAACAACATCAAAGGGCACCGGCCTAAAATTACCCTTGCCTGGATGCGGAATTGGTTTGAGGGCTGGCAGCAAAACCCTTCCATTGGGGCGTACGACCTGCTTTTGGCCAGCAGCAAAAAAGCAAAGGAATATATGGAGAATCGCCTGGCAAGGCCGGTACATCTTTTCCCTATTGCTACAAATGCAAAAGCTTTTGGCTATGCGGCCAAAAGGCCCCTAAACCCGATTGATCAGCAAAAGTACCAAGCAGACTATGCTTTTACAGGCAGTTACTGGAACGAAAGCAGAGATATTATTGATTTTTTGCAGCCTCAAGATCTGCCCCACACAGGCAAAATTTACGGGGCCAACTGGGAACAGGTTCCCCACCTGGCCCCTTACACCATGGGGCCTGTACCCTATAGCGAAATGCCCACCATTTACCAATATACCAAAATTGTAATTGATGATGCCAACAGCAAAACCAAAGAGCTGGGTGCTGTAAACAGCCGGGTTTTTGACGCTTTGGCTGCCGGGTGTTTAGTACTAACAAACGGTGCCGCCGGGGCCGCGGAAACCTTTGAAGGGATGCTGCCGGTTTTTTCAAGCGCTGATGAGCTAAAGGAACTCCTTAATTTTTATTTAAAAGATGACCTGGCCCGAAGGGAAAGAACAGAAAAATTGCAGCAGTTTGTTTTAAACAACCATACCTATCAAAAACGGGCGGAACAGCTTCTTGAAATTCTTCAAAAAAACCTTACAAAGGATGAAAAAAAAATCGGCATCATGATTGCCGCCCCCAATCACCGGGAACTTGAAAAATGGGGGGACTATCATTTTGCAAACAGCCTTACCGCTGCCTTTAATCAGGAGGGCTACCAGTGCCAGCTGCGCTACCTGCCCCAGTGGGAAGAGCCCTTTGATGGAAAATATGTTTTGGTGTTGCGGGGGTTAAATGTATATAAACCCCAAAAAGAACATATAAACATCATGTGGAATATCTCCCACCCGGATGATGTTTCTCTTTTAGAGTATGAGAACTACGACCATGTGTGCATTGCTTCGGCCTACTGGGCCGAAAACATAAAAGAGAAGGTAGGGGTGCCCGTTTCTGCCCTGCTTCAATGCACCGATGACAAGGTGTTTAACACTGACTATGAAGATGAAAAAAGCAGGGATCTTTTATTTGTAGGCAATGCCAGGGGAATCTACCGCAAAATATTAAAAGATCTCATTCCCACCGACTACAAACTAGAGGTGTATGGCGACGGCTGGGAAGAGTGGATTGACAAAAAGTATATTAAAGGCAATCATATTCCAAACTGCGAATTAAAACGGGCCTACCAGTCTTGCAAAATTTTGTTAAACGACCACTGGAAAGATATGCGGGATAAAGGATTTATTTCAAACAGACTCTTTGACGGCTTGGCTGCCGGGGCCTTTATTTTAACTGATGAAGTAAAGGATATAGACAAGGTCTTTTCTGCTATGGCTGCCTTTTATAACGGCACCAGGAAGGACCTGAAAAAGCAAATTGATTTGTATATGGCCCAGCCTGAAAAAAGAAAGACCATGGCCTTATTAGGGCAAGAGTTTGTTCTAAAAAACCACACTTTCTCTAAAAGGGCCCAGGAAATAATTGAACTGTTTAAGAGTATAACGCCATAAAATGGAATTTTTTTCCAACAGTTTTTACAAATAATGCTTTTTTGGAGGAATATGATATAATTCAATAAGGAATATACAGACAATCTCATTTGCTTTATTTGGTTACTAATGGAGAGGAGCGGACAGATGAAAGGAATTATTTTAGCAGGTGGAGCGGGAACAAGGCTCTACCCGTCTACATTGGCTGTGTCAAAACAAATGCTGACCATTTACGACAAGCCTATGATTTACTATCCCATGTCCACGCTGATGCTGGCAAAAATTCGCGAGGTTTTAATCATCTCTACCCCCAGGGATATTTCCATGTATGAAGAACTCTTTGGCGATGGTTCCGCCTTGGGTATGAAGTTTGAATACAAGGTCCAGGAGCATCCCAGGGGCCTGGCAGACGCTTTTATTTTAGGGGAAGCGTTCATCGCAGATGATTCCGTTTGCCTTGTTTTAGGGGATAATGTGTTCTACGGCTATGGGCTAACCAGCCGCTTAAATAACGCAGCTAAAAAGCAAAAAGGAGCCACCATCTTTGGTTACCATGTGCATAACCCCAAGGAATTTGGGGTGGTGGAGTTTGACGAAACGGGGAAGGTTCTGTCTATTGAAGAAAAACCCCAGCAGCCTAAATCAAATTATGCGGTGCCGGGGCTTTATTTTTACGATAATGATGTAATTGAAATTGCTAAAAACGTAAAACCCTCTGCCCGAGGGGAAATTGAAATAACCTCTGTAAACAATGCCTACCTTCAGCGAGGGGATTTAACGGTAGAACTTTTTGGCCGGGGTACCGCCTGGCTTGACACGGGAAACCCAAGGGCCATGCTTACTGCCTCCAGCTTTATTGAAGCGGTGCAAACCCGCCAGGGGCTGTATATTGCCTGCCTTGAAGAGATTGCTTACAACAACGGCTACATTACAAAAGAACAGCTGTTGGCCCAGGCGGATACATTAAAAATGTCGGAATACGGCCAGTATTTATACATGATTGCCAACGGCTGAGTTTTAGACAGGCTCTTTTGCTTTTATATTGTGTAGCGGCAGGCTTGGCATTTGTATAAACAGACTAAAGGAATGAATGAACAAGGTGAAAATATTAATTCTAGGAGCCAAGGGACAGTTGGGCAGCGGGCTGAGAGAGGCCCTGAAAACGGGCAAAACAGCCTTGGGCCCCCTTGATCAGGAGTATTTGGGGCACCATCTACACACCCTTGACCGGGAAGAACTGGATGTGGCCGATACAGATCGGGTGGTTGAAACAATAGGGCAGCTAAAGCCTCAGGTTATTATTAACTGTTCGGGCATGACCCATGTGGACAATTGCGAAAGCAACGAGGCCCAGGCTTTAAAGGTGAATGCCTTTGGGGTGCGCAACATCGCCGTGGGGGCAGAAAAGGTGGGGGCAAAGCTTGTTCACATCTCTACCGACTATGTGTTTGATGGCCTGGGCACCAAACCCTATGAAGTGTGGGATGAAGTAAAGCCAAACACCCTTTATGGAAAGAGCAAAGCCTTGGGGGAAAAGTATGCCCTGGCTTTTTGCTCTAAAACCTTTATTGTGCGTACAGCCTGGCTGTACGGCTACTATGGCAATAATTTTGTAAAAACCATTTTACACCTGGCCCAAACCCAAGGACAAATCAACGTGGTGAATGACCAGGTGGGCAACCCCACCAACGTGGAGGATTTGACTCATCATTTGTTAAAGCTTGCCTTAACCTGCCAGTACGGCATTTACCATTGCAGCGGCAGGGGTGTTTGCAGCTGGTTTGACTTTGCCAGCGAAATTGTGCGCCTGAGCGGGGCAGATTGCATTGTAAACCCCTGCAGCACTCAGGCTTTTCCACGCCCTGCAAAAAGGCCGGCTTATTCGGCCTTGAGCTCTTTAACCATGGATTTGGCCGTTGGCAATCAGATGCGGCCCTGGCAGGAAGCCTTGGATGATTTCTTTAAACATAAAAATGAGAAAGGGGAATTATTTTCATGGGAAAAACCTATCTTGTAACCGGAGGAGCCGGCTTTATCGGTTCAAACTATATTATTTACATGCTTGAAAAGTACCCGGAAATTACCATCATCAATTTAGATAAGCTAACCTACGCCGGCAATCTTGAAAATCTGGTTTCTGTTGAAAATCACCCGAACTATACCTTTGTTCAGGGAGATATTTGCGATGGGGATTTGATGAAGGATGTTTTTGAAAAAAATAACATCGACTATGTTATTAACTTTGCGGCCGAAAGCCATGTGGACAGGAGCATCACCGACCCCGAAATATTTATTAAAACCAACGTTTTAGGAACCATGACCCTGCTGAACGCTGCCAAAAAAGCCTGGCAAACAGGGGATGATACTTATAAATCCGGGGTGAAATTTGTGCAGGTTTCAACGGATGAAGTTTATGGCTCTTTAGGGCCTACAGGCTTTTTTACCGAAGAAACACCCCTTGACCCGAGAAGCCCTTATTCTGCCAGCAAAACAGGGGCGGATTTAATGGTAAAAGCCTATGGGGATACGTACCGCTTTCCCGTTAACATCACCAGGTGCTCAAACAACTACGGGCCTTACCAGTTCCCCGAAAAATTGATTCCCTTAATGCTGAACAACGCCTTAAACCATAAGCCCTTGCCTGTATACGGCGACGGCTTGCAAGTACGGGATTGGCTATATGTGCTGGACCACTGCAAAGCCATTGACCTTGTAACCCTTAAAGGAAGCCTGGGAGAAGTTTACAACATCGGCGGCCATAACGAAAAATACAACATTGATATTGTTAAAACCATTATTGCCTATGTTCACGATCATGTAGACAAAGCTGTAGACGAAACCTTAATTACCTATGTTACCGACCGAAAGGGCCACGACAGGCGCTATGGCATCGACCCTAAAAAAATAGGGGATGAGTTGGGTTGGCAGCCGGAAATTCCCTTTGCTAAAGGTATTGAAATGACCTTGGACTGGTACTTAAATAACCGCCAGTGGATGGAACGGGTCACCAGCGGCGCTTATCAAAGCTATTACGAAAAAATGTATGCCAACAGGTAGGTGAAAGCATGGGCAAGTTTACGTTTACAAAAACGGCTATAAAAGGGCTTTACGAAGTAACCCCCACGGTTTTTGGCGATGAACGGGGTTATTTTATGGAAAGCTACCATTACGAAGATTTTGCCAAAGTAGGCCTTGATATGGCCTTTGTGCAAGATAACCAGTCCAGCTCCAAAAAAGGGGTGCTGCGGGGGCTTCATTTTCAAACCCGTAAGCCCCAGGGAAAGTTGGTACGGGTTTTTGCCGGCGAAGTGTTTGATGTAGCAGTTGACCTACGAAAGGGCAGCCCCACCTTTGGAAAATGGCACGGAACCATTTTAAGTGGAGAGAATAAAAAAATGTTTTATGTGCCTGAAGGCTTTGCCCATGGTTTTTTAGTTCTTTCCCAGGAAGCCCAGTTTTTGTATAAATGCACAAACTATTACGATCCCCAGGGAGAAGGTGGCCTTCGGTGGAATGATGAGGACATTGGCATTGCCTGGCCCCTTGAAAACATAAAAGAACTGATCCTTTCTCCAAAAGATGAGGCTCAGCCCCTGTTTAAAGAGTATATAAAGAAGATGGATATCCTGTAAGGGATTCAATGTTTTTTAAACAAAGCACCTTAATGGCTGGCGGCATTCACCCTTCCAGCTTTTAAGGTGCTTTTTACATTCACTGCTTTGTAAACGAAAGAAAAGAAAATATTACAAACAAAAAAGTAGCAGATAAATGAGAGCAAGCCAATAAACGCTACCCTAATCTCCCCTTCAAAAAAGGTTAAGCCTTAAGCCAGGGCAGTACCCTTGTATGGATTTACAATTTATTCACATCCTGTAAGGGAACATTTGTTATAATTATAAAGTAATAACAGTTTGATTTATTCAAAACTTTTAAGATAAAAGCCTTTTGGTTGAAGGAAGAAGTAGAAGAACATATGATAACGTTAGAAAATATTTCAAAAAAATACGGCGCTTTTTATGCGGTAGACAATGTGAGCTGTACCTTTAAAAAAGGGCAGGTTACGGGTTTGCTTGGCCAAAATGGTGCAGGCAAAAGCACCATCTTAAACATGATTACGGGCTACATCGGGCCCAGCCAAGGCAACATTACAATTGGAGGATACAACTTGCTTGAACAGCCCCGCATGGCAAAGGAACTTATGGGTTATTTGCCGGAGCAGCCTCCCCTTTATGATGAAATGACTGTTGGCAAGTACTTGGCTTTTTGCTGCGATCTTAAAGCAGTTCAAAAAAGCGAGATTAAAAAACACATTGAAGAAATTGCTCACACCCTAGGTATTGAGGATATTTTGCATAGGGTCATTGGGCATTTGTCAAAGGGATACAGGCAGCGGGTGGGGATTGCCCAGGCCCTGTGCGGTGCCCCGGAAGTGTTGATTTTTGACGAACCCACCGTAGGGCTAGATCCAAAGCAGATCATTCAACTAAGGGAACTGGTTAAAGCACTGGGCAAAAAGCATACGGTCATTTTTTCATCCCACATCCTCCAAGATGTCCAGGCCCTTTGCGAAGAGGTGCTGATTTTACACAAGGGCAAGCTGATTAAAAAAGTGACACCGAAAGAACTGGGCGGCGGAAAGCAAAAAACCTTTTTGCTTGACATTACTGTTTTAAAAGAAGCTCAGAACCTTTTACCTGCCCTTCAAAGCCTAAGTGCCATTGCGCGGGTTTTTCCCCAAAGAGTCCAGGATTCCAAAACAACACAGCTTGTTTTAGAGTGTAAAAAAGACTGTGAACCGGAAAAACAGCTTTTTACCCTGCTAAGCGGCCTGGATGCGCCTATTTTGCACATGGTCCGCCGGGAAGACACCCTGGAGGACGTGTTTTTGCGAGTAACCTCCCAGGCTGATTCAAAGGAGGCGCAGGAAGTAAAATGACAGCAGTTTGGAAAAGAGAAATGCATGGTTTTTTCTATACTCCCATTGGCTACGTGTTTATGGGCGTATTTTTAGCCTTAGCCGGTCTTTTATTTTATATTCTTAACATCAGCCGTTATTCATCGAATATACCCCACTTTTTTGGCAGCATCACCTACCTTTGGATTCCCCTGGTGCCTGTGCTAACCATGAGCTTACTGGCTGGCGAGCGGCAAAAAAAGACGGATCAACTCCTCTTTACCTCCCCTGTATCCATTACGGGGGTGGTCATTGGCAAATTTTTAGCGGCGGCAACGGTTTTAATTGCAACGGTTTTAATTACAACGGCTTATGTGCTATATACTGCCGCCTTTGGCAAAGTATATCCCCAGGAAATTATGGTGGCCTATACAGGCTTTATTTTGCAAGGCCTTTGTTTTGTTGCCATTAATTTATTTGTTTCGGCTGTTGCAAAAAATCAAATTACATCGGCCATTTTATCCCTTGGGGTCAACTTTTTACTGTGGATTATCAACGTGTTAAGAGACAGCGTTCCCTACAGTTGGTTAGCTGATGGCCTTAGCTTTTTTAGTGTGTATGACCGGTACTTGCCCTTTGAATTTGGGCAGTTCTCCTTTTCGAGCATTGTTTATTACCTGTGTTTTATCGGTGTGTTTTTGGCGTCGGCCATCATTCACCTACAGGGCAGAAGGTGGAGGGATGCTTAAGATGAGTGTTAAAAAAACCGACAGCAAAAAATACAAATGGCGGTCAAAAACCTTTGGGGCTGCAGCCCTGGTGAGCATTGTGGCTTTAGCCATTGCCCTTAGCTTTATTGCCCAGCAGCTGGAAACAAAGTACGGCCTGCGGGCAGATTTATCCTTTAATAAAATTACAACCCTTAGCGACGAAACGGCAGCCCTTTTAAGCAACTTGAACCAGCCGGTAAAAATATATGCCATTGCCTATAGGGGAAGCGAAGACCAAGACTTAAAGGGGCTATTGGACCGTTACCAAAGCAAAAACCCTAACATTCACTGGCAAATGATTGTTCCAAATGAAAACCCCTCCTTGATTACCAGCTACCAGGAAAAGGGGGAGAACGTTAGGGAAAACAGCTTAATTATTGAAGCGCCTCAAACAGGCCGCTATAAGGTGGTTGACCCAAGCCAGTATGCAGCCAGGGAATACAACACCAATTTAGAACTGGAACTGCGCTATCAGTATGAAAGAATGATTTCGGAAGCCATTTTATACACCACGTCCCAGGAGATACCAAAGGCTCTTTTTACAAGAGGTCATGGCGAAGGGGAAGAGATTGACCTTTTATTGCAAGCCCTTATAAGCAATAATTTTGAAGTAGAAGAGGCCGACTTTACCCAAGAAGATATAAAGGGAGATGTTCTATTCATTATTTCCCCTGTGAAAGATTTTACACCAGAGGAAACGGAAAAAGTTTTGACTTATCTTGAAGGAGGAGGTAAATTATTTATTACCCTGGACCCATCCTTTAATGAGCCTGACGGACTGGCGAAAATGCCTAACTTTACTGCCCTTATAAAGGCATACGGCATCAACCCGACCGCGGGGATTATTCTGGCCGATATGGATATTAAAAACACCTACTATGCAAACAACCTGGTGCTAATGCCTACAGTAACCGATTTAGCCTTAAACAGCCCTTTAATCCAAAACAGGCTAACCCAAATTCTTTTACCCCAGGCCAGGGGATTTATGGAACCGGAAGTGTTTGACGAAAGGCTTCAGGTTGAAAACTTGCTTTTAAGCGATGCAAGCGCCTACGAGCGAAAAATGGATATTGAGAGCATCAACCAGGAAAAACAGCTAAATGAGGCAGCAGGGCCCTTTGCCCTTGCAGTTCTTTCGACCAAGCAGGAGCCCACAGGCAATACCAGCAAGGTCTTTGCTATTGGCACCAGCCTGGCCTTTACAGATGATGACATAATGTATTATTCTGATAATGAGGGTTTTCTTCACACGGTATTATCGGATTTAGTGCCAAGAGAAGGCCTTTCCTTAAACATTTCAACCAAGGCCGGTTATCGGCCGCCACTATCGCAAAACAGCACAACCATTGGTGTAGGAATGGTGGTTATTTTACCTATCCTGGTTTTGGTGGCCGCCTTATTTATTTTAAGGCCGCGAAAATACCTGTAAAAGTGGAGTAAAACGTGGAAACACCAAATAAAAAAAACACAACAAAAATAAACAAGCGCCATAAAGCCCTGCTGCTGATCCTGCTTTTTTTATTGATAGCCGCAATTTTACTGGGGTTTGGCCTCACAAAAAAACCGGAGTCCACTGGAAATACTCCTGTGCCCTCCCTGGCACCTTTAGGGGGCCAAGGGGAAGAGGTTGCCTCTATTCAAGTGTTTCATGGGGAAGAACTGGCCTATGAAATTTATAAAGAAGGGGAAGAATATCGGCTGGCAGGTTATGAGGGCCTGCCCTTGGAAGAGGCAGAAATTGGCCGAATGTTTGCTTTTGTAAATGAAATAAAGGTTGAAGAAAAATTGAATTTAAACAGCGAAGAAAGTGAGGAAGCTTCTCATTCCCATGGCGGCGAACCTTCCCCTCCTTCTCCCTCAACCACACAGGAGGAAAAGAAGGCTTTTGATAAAGAGGACTTTGGCCTTCTGGCACCCTCAGTAAAAGTTATTGTTCACCCTACAAAGGGGCAGGCCTGGTCTTTTGCCTTTGGCGATCAGGTGCCCTTTGAAAACCTTTATTACTTTGAGTACAAGGAAGAAGAAGCGGTTTATACCGTTGAAATCGGCTTTTTTGATATGTTTAACTGGCAGGGAAATTTTTTAGTCGCCATAGAGGACTTGGGCATTCACCGCCAGCGGGTCGATCAAATTGATTTTACCCTTCATGAACAAAATCAACGGGTAGTTTTAAAGCTAAAAGATGAAGGGGAAGACCAACTGTTTTATTGGATGATGGAAAGCCCCGTTACCTATCCTGTAGACCCCCAGGCCATGGACAGCCTTTTGACAGAAGTGCAAAGCCTCTACTTGGGCGCTTATGTGGCCGAAGGATCGGAAGAAAACTTAGAGAAATACGGTTTTAAAACTCCTTTAGTAACCATTACCATAACCCAAAAAGCTGCAACCCTAGGCCGGGTAGGGATGGAAGGTGTTTACGAAACCAAGGATTATCCCGAGGAGGAAACAACCCTTGTTGTTGGTGCCGTAGAGGGAGATTATGTGTATTACGGTTTGGTGTATGGTAAAATTTACCTGATTAGCAGCTTAAACACAAGTTTGATAAAAGGTGTTCATTATAAAGAGTTATTATTAAAAAAACCGGCATTACTGCCCCTTGAAACCCTTGAGGAAATAAGGGTGATGGATGAAGGGGAGGGCCGTACTGCAAAGGCAGCCTATCAGATCCAAAAGGTGAAGATTGAATCCGACGAGCAGGCGCCAGCTGGTGACGGGCAAGAAGAAAAAATAGAGATTACCGCCAGCTTGGATGGGAAACCCATTGACCAGCCTACTTTTAAACTAGGCTACACGGCTCTGGCCCAGGTAAGTGCCGCAGGGCTTTTACCCGATAACTACAGCTGGGGGAAGACGATTTTTGCCCTGGAGATGGAAAATGAGAAGGGCCGGGTACGGGTAATTGAGCTGGCCCCCTATGACACGCTACACGAAGCCTTAAGGATAGATGGAGAAGCAATATTCTATATTCGCAAAGGGGAGCTTCAGCAAGCTGTTCAGGGGCTGATACAATAAAATGAACCCCCCCAGGAGGGATGACGATATGACCATATATATAGACGCAGATGGTTGCCCAGTGATGGATGAGGCTATTCGGGCGGCACAAAAAAACCAAATCCCCGTAGTACTTGTATGCGATGAAGCCCACGTTATCAAAAAGGAAGGAGCCAAAGCCCTTCAAGTGGCAAAAGGTCCTGAAAGCGTGGACATTGCTTTGGTTAACCGCATTCAAAAAGGGGATATTCTTATTACCCAGGATTATGGGCTGGCCGCTATGGGCCTTGGCAAAGGGGCCTATGCTTTGCACCAAGATGGGTACGAGTACACCAACGAAAATATCGAGGGTCTTTTACTCATGCGCCACGAACATCAAAAAATGCGCCTTCAAGGCAAGCGGATAAAGGGGCCTAAAAAACGGCAGAAAGAACAAGATAAACATTTTGAAACAGCTTTGATGCAGCTGATTGAGCGCATAAAGTAAAAACCGGGTATAAATAGAACCGGCCCAAAACAGCACTTTTCCTTAAAAAGCAAATATGGTATACTTATAAACTAGGCTGCTTTTAATCAGGCGGCTAGTTTAGAGTATGGTGGTTGATTGTGCGTGTATACCGACTTTGCGCAGGTTTACGATGACCTGATGAAAGATGTAAATTATTTAGCCTGGGCCGATTTTTATGCCCAGATGATGGGCTACTACGGCTTAAAAAACGGCAAGGTGGCCGAGTGTGCCTGTGGTACGGGCAACTTAACCTTGCCCTTGCAGCGTATGGGTTTTGGGATGACCGGCATTGATATTTCTGCCGAAATGCTGTGGCAGGCTTCCCAAAAAGCCCGTAAGGAGGGCCTCCAAATTCCCTTCGTGCGCCAGGATATGCGAAACCTGCGCCTGCACCGGGCCATGGATGCAGTTTTATGCACCTGCGACGGAGTTAACTATCTTACTACCGGCCAGGATGTAAAGGCTTTTTTTAAAGCAGCCTATCAAGCCCTTCGGCCGGGGGGCTGCCTGTTTTTTGATGTATCCACCCCCTACAAACTGCTAAATCTGCTGGGCAACAATGTAATATGGGAAGATGGAGACAATTATAGCTATATATGGGCAAACCAGTACGATGAAAAAAGTGCCTTGGTTCAAATGGAACTGGCCATTTTCCAAAAAAATCCAAAGGGTTTGTACGAGCGGATTGATGAAGTGCAGACCCAACGGGCCCACAGTTTTGAAGAGCTGGAACAATGGCTTTTAGACTCGGGCTTCAACCACATTACCTGTTGTGGTGACAGGCATATGCAAGTGCCAAGTCTGAGGGAAGAGCGCTGGCACATCGGTGCGCGTAAGCCTGCAGATCCCAGCTTATACGAAACTCAGCCACAACAATACCTCTATTAAGAAAAGGAAGAGAAACATGTCAGAACAAAAAATTTACTATGATCATAAAGATGAAATGGTTCACGTTGTATTAAAAGGTGGCGAAGCCCGGGTGCTTATCTGCTCTGCCTCAAAATTGGTTCAAAAAGCCGTGAACATTCACCATACAAGCCCGGTGGCTACCGTAGCCATGGGCAGGCTCATGATGGGCAGCTTAATGCTGGGCACCATGATGAAAAACCAGCAGGATTCCGTTACCGTTAACGTTCAGGGCGGCGGCCCCATTGGCACCATGGTGGCTGTGGCCAAGCCTGGGGTGGTCAAGGCCATGGTCAGCCACCCCCAGGTGCAGGTACCAAACCGTTCCGACGGCAGCCTTAATGTAGGGGCCGCGGTAGGCAAAGAGGGGAGAATGACTGTTATTAAAGACCTGGGTATGAAAGAGCCCTACATCGGCCAGGTAAGCCTTGTTTCCGGCGAAGTGGCAGAGGACTTTGCCATGTATTTTACAGCCAGCGAGCAGGTACCCTCTATGATTGCCTTGGGGGTAAGCACTGCCGGCGAAACGGTTCTTCAGGCCGGAGGCGTACTGATTCAGGCCATGCCCGGCTGCAGTGAAGAAGTGCTCAACCAACTGGAACTGCGCTCACCCATGTTTGCCTCCATCAGCCAGGAACTAAGCTATGCAGATATTGATATTTTAATAAACGACTGGTTTAAAGATTTAGAACCCTTAATTGTAGAGCGCGCACCCATTGCCTGGCAGTGCGACTGTAGCCGAGCTAGAATGGAAAAGGCTTTAATTTCCCTGGGTAGGGTCGAGCTGAACCAAATCATCAAAGAGGATCAAGGAGCGGAACTGGTCTGCCACTTTTGCGGTAAAAAACATCAATTTACTACCGAGGAATTACAGGACTTAATGGCCCAGGCTACTAGGGAATAGAACAACAATACCCGCGACAGGCTATGAAATGAGGGAATAAGATGGAATGCATTAATTTTGATAAAAAGTTTTTAGATTTTACAAACGAATGGGTGGATGCTCATCAAGGAGAGTACGAAAACATGGAAACCCTGGAAGAGGATATGCCCCGTATTTACATGCACTTTTTAAACAGCCCTGCCTCCTGGCTTAAGGGCTTAACCCCGGGCAGTTATTTTACCCAATATGATGACCCGAAGGTGCTGGTTGATTGGCTTGAAGAGTACTGTAAAAAAGCCATTCCTGTTCCGGATTTACTTCAGGAGCGGATTGTTGAAGTGGGTTTGCCCTGTGCAAAAAGGCTCTTGGCCCTGCTGGAAGACCCTGCGGCTACCCGGGAGGGGAAGATGACGGCCATTGGCCTTTTACGGGATTTAGAAAGTGAACTGCCCTTAAAATTATACATCCGCTGGCAATTAAACCGCCAGGAAGAGGATGAACTAAGTGAAAACGCAATCGAAAGCTTGAAGGAAATGGGCAAAGTGGCCATCGCCCCCATGGAGCGGGCTATGGATCAGGCCAACCTTTACGGCCAGGAGGCCCTGTTGGATGCCTTGGTGCGGCCTGGTGCAAGTCCCAAGGTATACGAGGCGGTTGTGGGATTTTTTAAGGAATTTCCTAAAAAACGGGCAGTGCTGGCAGGTTACCTGGGCAAGCTGGGAGATATGCGGGCCCTTGATTTGTTAAAAGAAGCAGCCTTGGAGCCTGAACTTGCTTATTTAGACTATATTGAAATACGAAATGCCATTGAAGCTTTGGGCGGAGACTGCCCCCCCAGGGAATTCCCCGAAGATGACAGTTACGAGGCCCTGCGCCAGCTTCAATAAGCAGGCCAAGCTCTGGATGCCTGGTAAACTGCCAGTATGGAAAGGATCTCATCATGATTTGCAATAAATGTGGATATTATATGGACGACGATGCCCTAACCTGCGGCGCCTGCGGTTCTATGCTCAGGCGCAAGCCTCAAAAAGATGAGGGCATCGCCGGTATCCGCCAGGGCAAACCCTCCAGTAAGCCCCTGGTTCTTCAAGGGCGAGACAGCCAGGGCTATGAAGAAAAAAAAATCTACGGGGCAGCAGATTTTGGTGGTACAGCTGAAACAGGAAGAAGCCTGGAAGAACGAAAAAACACTGTTGAGCGAAACCGGCGCAGCGATTCTGCCCGCCGCAACTCTCAGGTGGATGCAGGCCGCCCCCAAAGCAAGCGGGGTATTGCTCCGCCGCCCCGGGAAGGAGCCTACACGATTCGGGCCAAAAACCAGGGGTATAAAAAAATACAAAAGCGCGGTATTAACTGGATGAAAGTGGGTCTTTCGGCGGCCATGGTCTTTATACTGCTTCTTGGCGCTGCCTTTATTTACCTTAAAAGGGTGCCTTCGGGCCAGCGTCTGTTTATCCGCTTAGGGGGCGACGGCCCGGCGGAGGCTTATTGGCATGTAGGCGAAGGCTATATGGAAGAGGGTAAGGTGAATGCTGCTGTTAAAGCTTTTGAAAAGGCCGATGAAAAACAGCGGGAGGCAACAACAGACAAAAACAAACAGGATAATATTGACGGCCTTTTAAACCTGGCTTCTGCTTATGAGGCAGCGGGAAAAATTGAAGACGGTGAAGAAATTTACCGTTACTTAATCGATCAGGTGGTTGATGCCAAAAACAGAAAAGAACCTTATAGCAACCTGATTCGGGTTTTAATGGAAACTGACAGAACCCCTGAAGCCGCCCGAGTGATGCAAACCGCCTTTGAAAACACTGGTGACGAGGCTTTTTTGCGCCAGCGGAACCAGACCTTGCCGGGGAAACCGGAGGTAGCCGACACCCAGTTGGTAGCAGGGCGCTATACGGAATATAAAAATATCCCTCTCGTATCGCCCCAAGGGTATGACATTTATTATGCTGTGGAAGAGGGGATTTTACCTGAGGAGAAGGACCCAATTGAAGAGGGATCCCTTTACACAGAGCCCATTGCGCTTCATAAGAGCAATGCCTTTAGGATTAGGGCCGTATGTGTAAATGGTGAACTGATCAGTGACCAGCTGGTGCTTAACTACACCATTTCCCTGCCCTTGCCCGCAGCCCCCAAAGCGGGCCTGGCCCCGGGCACCTACGATAAAAAACAGCGGGTGCGCCTGCGTCACGAGGATATGGAGAATGTAACCATTTACTACACCATTGACGGCAGCCGCCCCGATGAAAACTCGCCCTTGTATACCCCAGGGGATGCCATTGAGCTGCCCAGCGGCCTTGTTACCCTGCGGGCCATTGCCGTTGATCAAATGGGTATAAAGAGCAACACCATGGAGGTGGGCTATAAAATTAAAGCCGGAAAGGTGATTGCTCAATATAATATGGAGGATACCTTTGAAGATTTTGTACTGGGAAAAACCCTGCGAGACGATTTTGAAAAGAAATTCGGTGCCCCAAAAGAAGCCGCAGAAGTAACCGGCAGTGGCGATGAGCCGGCCATGAAACTCACCTATCCCTGGGGCTATGGGGTTGCGGAGCTGGTGAACGGCAAGCGGGTAATGACTGAACTATATATGACCCAGGATGTGTTAAAAGCCCCCCGGGGCACCCATATTGGCATGGCTTTGGAAGAGGTAACCCAAAAGTTTAGGGATTTAGGGCAGGTAGCCAACAGCAAAGGCCACCGGGGCATTTACAGTGATGAGGGCGCTTGGGCCGAAGTCCGCCCCGCAGGTGAAACAAAAGATGGGCAAAAACAGATGGACCAGGTGTTGGAATATGCCGTATCTTCTGTTGATGGCAGGTACTGGATATTGGAGTACCAAATTAAAAACAACAAAGTCGTAGCCATTTCCCATCACTTCTGGAAGGAAGAAATCCGTTAACAGGCTAAAACAGCCCTTTGTTTGTAAAAAACAAGGCAAAGTCGAAATAAAACAGTAGCAATTTTGGGCCCTTTTATGTAAAATAGAGGGAGAAAGAAGGGATTTCGCCCTAAAAAGCGAATCTTCTATTTAGAGTGAAAAAACCTTAGCGGAAGAACCGAATCCATTTGGAAGGAAAATGTTTTCCATAAAGGAGTATGTATATGGCAAAAAGTGAGAAAAAAAGAGAACCAATGTCGGTGTTGGTGCGGGTTGTTATTGCCTTGTCAGTAGTGGCTCTGGTCGCCTATGGTATTTCTGCCGCCATTGGGGTAGCGGAAAAAACAGCCTTGGCCAATCAGCAAAAAGCGGCTCAAGAGCGCAACGACCAGGCAGAACGAAATTACCAAATTGCCCTGGCCGAATATCACACTGCCGTTCAAAGCGATCAAAACAAGCCCTGGCCGGCACCAAGCAGGGCCCAAGGCTGGGAAATTATAGAATTAACGGATTTCCCCATTACGGGAAATCGCCAAGAAATTGACCGGCAAACCCTTTTGGCAAACAGCCCTTTGATGCTCACAAACAGATGGCATGCCCTGCCACAGGATTATTACCAGAGCAAGGTAAATGTAAACCAGGGCGGCACCTTGGTTAGCTTAATGAACTATACCGAGCAAAAGGTACCCACCCGTGGGGTGAGCCTTGAAATGATGCCCCAAACAGCCGATGCCATTTTAAACTTGGTTACCCTGGCCGGCCTTCAGGAACCGCCCTTGGTTAGTTACCATATCGGCACAGGTTACCGCAGCTATGAGGACCAGGAAATACTGTATAATGAAGAACGAGCAAAATATATAGAAACCCTTCAAGGGCTGGCCCTGGATGAAAAGGTGCTGGAAAATGTCAGTGCCCCCGGAACCAGCGAGTTTCAAACGGGATTTGCCTTTCAAATTAACTTGTATAACAGCGAAAACCCCGAGTCTGTAAGGGGGAAATTTCAAGAGAAGGACCAGGGCAAATGGTTCACTCAAAACTGTTGGCAGGAAGGGGTCATTTTCCGCTTTCCAACTAAAGATCATCCCAACAGCCAATGGCTTGACAAATCTTTCAAAACAGGAATGACGAAAAATTATGAATTTTATCGCTATGTAGGCAAACCCCATGCGGTGGTCATGCAGGGCATCGCCCTTGAAACAGGGGATATGACCAAACAAATGGTTTTAGAAGAATATATTGACTACTTAACGGAAAAAAGGCACATTGCTGTTTACGAAAACGGGAACCTCAAGTACGAGATATACCGCCTCACGGTAGATGAGCAGGCAGAGAGTCTTTCCATTCCTCTCCCGGTAGGCAGTTATAGCGAACCCATGATCTCCTACGACAATATGGGCGGTGTGATTGTAGCCATTACCCATAGCTAAGTAAGTCAATTGAAAACCCTCCGGCCAAAGGCCGAAGGGTTTTATGTTTAAGCCAATCAGCCTAAAAGCTGGGCGGCTTTTTCCATGTTGCTGATAATGGGCACTTTAAAGGGGCAGCGTTCTTCGCAGCTGCCACAGCGGATACAATCGGATCTGCCGGCATCAAGGTGCCTGTAATGGGCTTTAATAGCTGGGGGAATATCACCGCTGTTATGTAAAAGGGCCATATCCAAATATTTATTAACGGCAGCAATGTCAATGCTGCTGGGGCAGGGAAGGCAGTGGTTACAATATACGCACTTGCCTTCAAAGTTCTGTTCAAGCTTTTGTAAAAAGGGGATATAATCCCTCTCTTCTTGGCTGGCGTTTAAATACCCCAGGGCTTCATCAACTTCACTTCGGCTTTGGCAGCCTAAAAGGGTGGTGTAAACGGCGGGCCTTGTAAGGGCATAATGAATACACTGGTGAACGGACATAGGAGCCGAAAAAGGAGTATGGTCTTTAGAGGAGAGCTTCCCGGCTCCCAAGGTCTTCATTACGCTAATCCCGATACCCTTCTCCTCGCACAGGGCGTAAAGGCGCAACCGCTTAGGGTCAAGGGTGGTAAGGCTTTCTTCTTCCCAGTTGTTAAACATGCTGTCTAAAACCGGGGTGTTTGAAGGACTTAGGTCAAAGGCCAGGTTGATAGAGAACATCATCATTTCCGGCAGCCCTGTTCCCACCATTTGTAAGGCAATTTCCGGGTTGTGGGAGCTAAAGCCAATCATGCCGATATCCCCCTGCTTTTTAAGCTTTTGGGCGTATTCAGCAATGCCGCCGGCAAAAATTTGGTCAAGGTCCTTTTGGGTATCAACAAAAAATAAAAAACCCACATCCATGTAACCGCCAAAAATACGCAAACAATTCTCAAAATACTTTTGAACTGTGGGTAAATCCCGGCTGATGTCGTACTGCTGGTTAATGTCAGTAGAACCAATGGCTCCTTGAAGCATAACATCCTTGCGGCGGCTGCCAAGGGCTTTGGCGATGTTTTGGCGCACTTCCTCCCCCGGCATAAACACATCCATATAGTTAATACCCCCGGCCAAAGCGGCGTGAATAGTCTCCTCTACCTGGCTATAGGGCTTTTGATCCAAATGCTCGCAGCCCAAACCAATAATACTGGCTTTTTTGCCGGTTTTTCCAATGAAGCGGTAATCCATAAAAAACACCCTTTCCTATGGTGATGGCAGCATGCCAAAATAATACTGATCATTAGGGGCTAAATTTTCTAAAAACCACCTGATTCCCCTCTGGGCCGGTAAAAACCATGTTAATGGCGCCCAAAGCTTTTGTGCAGGCGGAAAGAAATAATAGGAACATTCAAGGCCTTCAAACGCTTATATTCAAGGCAAATATCCGCTATTGTAAAGGCGAGCACTATATTTTGCCCGCTGGAGGGGAAGGATCTTTCATCTTTTAAAATGGTTAGGGCTGTTTCACCGGTTAAAAGAACTTGATGAACATCATTGTTAGAACCCTTATCTACCTGAAAAATATTCTTATAGAGGTTGGCAAGGGCAGCCGCTTTTTGGCCTAGAAGGCAAACCTCTGCAATCTTTATTGTAATAAGTCATTACTTCTTGGCGGTTTACGCGGTAAAATGAGGCAGTAAGGGTTACCTTAAAGGTTGAAGAAGTCAACTTTTTCAAGGGAAGCAAGGGCCCTTTTCTTAAAGGTAAACACCGCCGCCCAGGGCATTAATTGGGCAATGGCTTTAAAGTTTTCGTAGCCAAAAGCCGGCTCATAATGGTTAATCAAGGTGGATAAGGCGGTACCGTGGCTGCCAATGGCAATGTTTTGCCCGGGGTGGCTTACTACCAGTTTTTCCATAGCTCTAAGGCTGCGGGCCTGGACTTGCTCAAGGCTTTCTCCGCCGTGGTGGGCAAAACGGAAATCCGCCCACTGGGCTTTGGCATAGGGGTCAAAATCCTCTATCCAGCCGGGCATTGCCCGCTCTTTCAGCTCATCCATGATAACAATGGGCAGCTTTTTCTGCTCGGCAAAGGCCTTTAGAGTATCATAAGCCCTTTTATAGGGGCTGGAATAGAGATAGGTGATATTTTTATTATCCAAAAAACGGTTTACAAGGCACCGATCCTCAAGCCCTTTTAAGGTAAGGGGGCGGCTCAGTTCATCGTGAATGGTTATATCTGACTGGCAGTGGCGTATAAAATACAGGCGGGTCATATATTGCTTTGCTCCTTAAGGCTTTTACTGCTTCTTTGATTATAGCTTTCCCCAGGGGAAAAAACAATAATAAAAAATGTTTAGATTCATTACAAAGAGGGTATATAAGTTGTAGCTTATATGCTGTGATCAATGAGAAGGAAAGAAAAAATAAAATGAAGGAGGCAACAATATGAAAGTGATTATTGTAGGCGGTGTAGCCGGGGGCGCTACTGCGGCAGCCAGACTGCGTAGATTAGATGAAGAAGCGGAGATTATGATTATCGACAGGGGGAGCCACGTCTCCTTTGCTAACTGTGGCCTGCCCTATTATTTAGGGGATGTGATTAAAGACCAGGAAGATTTAATTTTACAAACTCCCCAGGGCTTTAAAGAAAAATATAATGTTGAGGTGCGCCTGCGTAATGAGGTTACCGGCCTTGACGCAAAAAATAAAACCATTGCTGTGCGCAACCTTGATACTGGTGAAGCGTATGAAGAAAGCTACGATAACCTGGTTTTATCCCCCGGGGCCAGCCCTATTGTACCCCCTATTGAAGGGGCCAGGCTGCCTGGGGTGTTTACTTTGCGTACCGTGCCTGATACCCTGGCCATCGACCATTATATGACCGATAAAAAACCCAGCCATGCTGTTGTGGTGGGAGGGGGCTTTATCGGCCTTGAAATGGCGGAAAATCTATTGGAAGCGGGGATGGAAGTAACGGTGGTAGAACTTATGGACCACGTTATTGCCCCCCTGGATGAAGATATGGCCCGGGTGGTAGAAGACTACCTCACCCAAAAGGGCATTGGCTTAAAGCTTAAAAATGGTCTGCAAAAAATTGAGCAAGAGGGGGAGGATTTAAAAATCCATTTGCAGGATGGGGTGCTAACGGCCCAAATGGTACTTTTAAGTGTTGGTGTTCGACCGGATACCGCCTTTTTAAAGGAAAGCGGCCTTGACATGGACCCAAGGGGTGCCATTATCGTTAATAAAAAGCTGCAAACCAATTTGCCCCATGTTTATGCCCTGGGGGATGCGGCTAAAATACCCCATGGTATCACCGATACCCCTACAGTGGTGGCCCTTGCAGGCCCGGCTAATAAACAGGCCCGTATTGTAGCCGACCGCATTGCCGGCATGAATAATAGTTATGGCGGGGCTATTGGTACATCCATTATTAAAATTTTTGATATGGCTGTGGCTACCACTGGCCTAAATGAACGGGCTGCCCAGCAGGAGGGCTATGTGTACGATAAGCTGATTATTGCCCCGGCCCCCCATGCCACCTACTACCCCGGGGGCAAAGAGATGTTTATTAAAGTGCTGTGGAACCAGCAGGATCATAAAATTTTAGGGGCCCAAATTGTGGGCTACGGCGGGGTGGATAAACGGATTGATGTCATTGCCACCGCCATAGGGCTAAATGCTCATATTACTGATTTAACGGCCTTGGATTTGGCTTATGCTCCGCCTTTTGGCAGTGCCAAAGACCCCATTAATATGGTGGGCTTCGTGGCGGAAAACCTTATTGGAGGAAAGATGAAACTAGCATTTTGGGAAGACTTAAAAACCATACAAGAGGATGAAAATGCTCTTTTACTGGATGTACGGGAAAAAGAAGAACTGGCCGATGGAATGATCCCCGGGGCGGTACATATTCCCTTAGGGCAGTTGCGCAAACGTATAAATGAACTGCCAAAGGATAAAAAAATATATGCCTACTGCTATTCCGGTGTACGCAGCTATACGGCGGCCCGCATATTAATCGGCCTGGGCTATGATGGATATAACATGGCCGGGGGCTGGAGCTTATACGAAAAACAGCATAGATAAGGCTTTTACACTATTGTTATACACTAAAGGCCCTGATTTTATTAGTGAAATCGGGGCCTTTGGATCATGTTGTAACGTGCTATGTCCATTCGTGCTCATGCTCTTTCATAAAACTTAGCACTTTTTGATAGTAGGCTAAGTGTCCTTCTCTAATCATGCGAATAGCGTTTTCATCACCTTTTGCTGCGCCTTTAGTCATATAATCGCAAAAGTCTACCTGAATACGGCGAATGCTCCAAGGGATACAATCTTTTGGACAAGGAATGCCATAGGCATTAAAAAACAGCTGGATACGCTTTTGGCGTTTATGGCGGTGCTTTGAAGTTTGGTAAGGTACGTTTTTGCCTAAAATTGAATCTGGCTCATGGGGGGTTAAGGGAACAAGGCTATATAGGGTTAGCCCAATATCCCATAGGCGAGGCCCAGGGCAAGCGGTATCAAAATCAAAAAGTCCGATTACGGTAGTCTTGCTAAAAACAAAATTCCATAAAGCAGCATCGTTATGGCAAATGGTTTCCCACTGCTTTTTATTAAAAAGAGAGCTTGCCCACTGGTGCTTTTTTGCCGTTGGCAAAAAGCCTTCGGATACAGCATGAAGTTTTTTCATAAAACGAGCAATGGCAATTAACGTATCGTCGCTTGTAAATAAGGAAGCATAAGGGGGCAAAGGATTACCCATAGTTTGACCGGGTAAAAAAGAAAGCATTTCCCGGTTTTGGGAATCAATACCTAAAAAACGCGGAACGCCTGTCATCCCGACTTTTTCCAAATAGGCTAGGTACTGATGAACCATGGGAGAGCCTTTGATTTCGCGGTAAAGAATGTCGCCTTTCTTAACGACTTTGTTTATGTTACCGCCGGATAAAACCTCTTCGGTACTTTTCAAATAATGACCTCCAATTTTGATTTTGAAAAATATAAAAAAGCAAATAAGATACTGACGACAATAAAAAACTTTTTCCTGTTTCACAGTTGTTGCGAATCCTCTAGGTTTCTGCTTTTTGCTAATCGTATTTTTTCAACTTAATGCAATTTGCAACAAAAATCCTGAAAAGCACCTTGTGGTTTTCTTCAAGATAACCTGTGCTAATCTGCCTTCTGCATTAAAATCACATTTTCAATGCTTCCTGTCCAGCAGAACATATCCACGGGCTGACAGGCGGTAATGGTGTAACCCCCTT
>CAYFQH010000008.1:0-14555 GCA_964345215.1 uncultured Oscillospiraceae bacterium
CGGCTCGCAATGAGCCGCCTTTTTTAGGTTATCTTGTTTTTATTCGTTCACTAGGTTGTACACTTCAATAGCTTCGTTGATTTCACCAGCCAGCTGGCTTAAGGTGTCTTCCAAAGAAAGTTCGTTGTTAATCAGCTTTTCAATGTAAGTCTGTACAGACTGACGTGCCTCGGGAAATACGCTGAGCAATGCGCCGACATATTCAGGGGCTGTTTCGTGAAGCTGGTCAATAGCGGTTTGGAACTGGGGATACTGAGCAATGTTTTCTTTAAAAGCATCCAGTTCGTGGGTAGCAATGGTGATAGGGAAATAACCGGTTTGGGCGTTCCAGTAGGCTTGTGCATCGGGGGAGATCATATATTGAATGAATTCCCAAGTTGCTTTTTCCTTTGCTTCGTCGCCAGTGGCCAGGGCCCATAAGGAACCGCCGCCAATGGATACGCCGCCTTTGTCATCAGCATTGATGTTGGGGAAATAGCCGGTGCCAAGTTCAAAGGAATCCCCTACGTTTGCCAGAAGGGATTTTAGGGCTGCGGTAGATTCCAGGGTAATGGCGATATTGCCGGAGATAAAGGCCTGTTTGGCGTTGTCGTTGCCCTGGCCTAAGTATTCAAATACTTTTTCGTCAAACATTTTTTTCCAGATATTTAAAATGTTCTCGCCGGCGCCATTTTCGTCAAATACTACTTTGGTAGCAGGGTCTGCACCGCGGCCGTTGTTGTTGTCTACATAGTGCTCGGCCTGTTTGCCAACCCACTGTTCGAAGAACCAGCCATAGTTACCCATGCCAAAGCCATATTGGGTTACTTTGCCGGAATCATCTTTTTTCTCTAGCTTTTTAGCCATTTCAAAAATTTCATCAAAGTTTGTGGGGGGTACATCAGGGTCTAAGCCAGCTTCTTTAAAAGCATCCTTGTTATAATACAACAAGGGGGTGGAGCTGTTAAAGGGCATGGAATATAGTTTGCCTTCCACTGTGTAGTAAGCCGCTAAGTTAGGCTCAATTTGGGAAAGGTCATAGTTTTCAGCGTCAATAAAATCTTGAATGGGTTTTACCCAGCCGCTGTCAATCATAAAACGAGTGCCGATATCATAAATCTGCACAACGTCAGCAGGCAGTGCGCCCATACCGGCGGCTTTGATTTTGGTAATGGTATCGTCATAGTTGCCTTGGAATTCAGTAGTGACGTGGATTTTTCCCTCGTTTAATTTGTTAAAGTCATCCACCAATTTAGTAATGGCTTCGCCGTTTACTCCGCCCATGGAGTGCCAGAATGTGAGTTCCACCGCTGTTCCTTCAGCCATTGCCGCTGCGCCCAAGGTAAAGAGCATAATGAATGAAAGAAGGGTCGCCAATAGTTTTTTCATAGGGTTTCTCCTTATAATTTTATTTTGATACGCTTTCAAAGCGCATTCAATACGAACAGTTAGGGGCTACAGGCCCTTAGCCTTTTACAGCCCCGGCCATCAAACCATTGATAAGTTGTTTTTGCATGAAAATAAAGATAGACAAAGAAGGAACAATAACTATAATAACCCCGGCCATCATAAGCCCTAAGGCCTGGGCATCAATATCATAGAGCATGGCAATGCCCACTTGCACCGTGCGGTAGGAATCGGTATTGGTCACCAACAATGGCCACATATACTGATTCCAAGTATTCAGGAACACATAAGCCCCTAAAGCCCCCAGGGCAGGCCTGGATAAAGGAAGCACAATAGAGAATAAAAACCGCCAGTTGGTGCAGCCATCCAGCTTCGCTGCCTCGTGAAGCTCCTTGGCAAAGGTTAAATAATTCTGCCGAAGGAGGAATATGCCCATAGCCGAGGCTAAATAGGGAAGGATTAAGGCCTGATAGCTATCTGTCCATCCCCAGCGGCTAATGGTTAAGTAGTTCGCAATAATGGTGGCCTCCCCCGGTACCATCATGGTGGCCAGGATAAGCAAAAAAATGATTTTTTTGCCTTTGAATTCTAAAAAGGAAAATGCGAAGGCCGCCATGGAACAGATTATCATCTGCCCCAACATAACACAGGTGGATACAAAGAAAGAGTTAAAAATATAGCGCCCAAAAGCATAGTTGGGGTTGGTAAAAGCGTTTACATAGTTGCTAAAATTAATGGTACTTGGGATCAAATGGTTTTGATAAATTTCATTTGGGGGCATTACGCTTATGGCCAGGGTATAGAGCAAAGGGATTAAAATCACCGCCATAATCGGCAGGTTCAGCCCGAAGCGGCCCAGGTTAACACCAAATTTTTTAAGAGATTTTTTTGCTTGCATCAGTAATTAACACTCCTTTTTTCCATGCTGAATTGGAACAGTGTAATCACAAGAATGATAACAAACAAAATAACCGACAGGGCTGCCGCCGTTCCAAAGCGGAAGTTCATAAAAGCATTTTTATAAATGTTGTATACAATTACGTTAGTGGCATTACCCGGCCCCCCTTGGGTTAGCAGCTTAATTTGGCTGAAGGATTGGAAGGCGTTGATAATATTAATAATAACTTGAAAAAATAACGTGGGGCTTAAGCCCGGCAAGGTAATATGAAGAAACTTTTTCCAATAACCTGCCCCGTCAATAGAGGCACTTTCGTAAAGTTCTTCCGGAATATTACGAAGGCCGGCGCTTATAAAAATAAAGTTAATGCCCGAAGCCAGCCATATGCTGACACCAGCAACAGAAAACAAGGCAAATTTAGGGTCTCCAGTCCAATTAATGCGGGTACCCATTAAAATATTAAGCAGGCCGTTGGTGGGGTGAAGAACCATTTTAAAGGCCATAGATGCCGCTGCAGAAGCAATGGCAATAGGCATGGCATAAGTAGCAGAAGCAATGGCATTGCCGGGGTACTTTTTGGCGGTAAGCAAACTGGTAAACATGCCTATAATCAAGCCCCCAAGGGCTACCATAAAAACAAACTGAAAAGTGATTTTTAAACTATCCCAAAAAACAGGGTCTTTAAAAAGCTTTACATAATTTTGCACCCCATAGAATACCTTGGGCAGCCCCATTTTATCCGTTAGAAAAAAGCTTAGGTAAATGGTGCGGATAAAAGGATAATACAGAAAAATACCAAATATAATTAATGCCGGAAGCAGAAATATATAGGGCTCAATGACTTCATAGGGGGTTTTTTTCATTTTCCCCGTTTTAACGGGCGGCGAAACCAGCCGCGAGTTTCTTTGCTGCATAAAACTTCTTTACCTCATTTACTATTGTTCAATTTTGTATCCCATTGCTTACCATGTGCTTTTATTATAGCTTGATGTAAACCCAATGTCAACGTAATTCCCCCTTAAAGATTTGTTAAAATAAACCCAAGGCTACGTAAAGGCTGCGTACTCTAGTGTTCACCATATTTCTCGCCTTAACATCTTAAGTGTTTTTGTTGCATATTCGCCTTAATTCGGCTATAATATCATTGTTAAGGAGGTGACGATTTTACACCATGTTTAATATGGGTATAGGGGAAGTAATCCTTATTTTGCTGGTGGCCTTTGTTATTGTTGGCCCTAACGATCTGCCCAAAGTTGCCCGTTCTTTAGGCCGAGGTGTCCGCTCCTTACAAAGAATGTTTGATGACTTTAAAGAGGAAACCGGCTTAGATGAAGCCATCAACGAATTTAAAGAAACGGAAAGAGATTTAAATGAAACCCTTTCTAAAGCTGACCCCACTAAAGAGCTTAGGGAGGCTTCAAAAGATTTAAACAAATCCGTTAAAGAAGTAAAAGACGTCATAAAGCCTAAGCCAAAAAAATAGCTTGCCCCCTTTCAAGGAATAAAAGCACTTTGCTGTAGTGCGAAACACAGGAGGAAATGATTATGAGAATCGGACCCATGGAGATTATTTTAATATTAGTGCTCGCCCTGGTTGTTTTTGGTGGTTCCCGCCTATCGGGCGTGGGCAAAGCCTTAGGTCAAAGCATACGGGAGTTTAAAAAAGAAGTAGGCACCGATGATGACAAAAAGGCCGAAGACACTGCTGAATCTGCCCCTAGTGAAAAGAACAATACCGATAACAAGGCATAAGCGCCATGACAGAAACAGAGCTTAAAAAGCAGGTGCTAAAAGAGCATCTTCTCGCCCTTCGAAAGGCACTGGTTATTAGTGTTGCTGCTATTGCTGTATTTTTTTTGATTGCCTTCTATTTTTTCGGCGAACAGATCATGGCCTTTTTTTTAATCCCTCTTCAAACACGGGGCATTGATGCCAACACCCTGGCCCCCGCCGAAGGGATTATCAGCACATTAAAAATTTCTTTGATTGCAGGCATTGTAGCAGCTATGCCCGTTATGATGTGGCAGCTATGGGCTTTTGTTAGCCCGGCGCTATACCCCGAAGAAAAAAGATTATTTATCATCCTGTTCATTGTGGCGTTTCTTCTTTTCTTAATCGGAATTATTTTTGGTGTGCTCTATGTTTTCCCTTTAATGCTAGACCTGTTTCAAGAGAGCAGCCGTATTTTTAAGGTCAATTGGAGTGTGCAAAATTATTATAGCACTACCCTGGGCTTTATTATTCCCTTTGGCCTCGTGTTTGAGTTGCCTGTTGCCATCTATATGGCCACACGTAAAGGCTGGGTAAGCTACCAAGCCCTGGCCAAAAATCGCAAATTTGTTATTTTAGGTATTGCCGTTGTGGCCGCCATTTTGACCCCGCCGGAAGTCATAACCCAAATAATGCTGATGCTGCCCATGGTTTTATTATATGAGGTGAGCGTGCAAATATCCCGCTTTGTAAAACCAAAAAAGCAGCAGGAGGAGGAGGAAGAATCCGCCGCCGCTGCTTAAGGGTTAAGGTGTATGCCGCCGGAGCCTATAGGCCCATTTTTATCACTTGATCAAACAACCCCTCCCGGTTTTGGCTGGTTACTTCAACCAGCTGAACCCGGGAGTGGTTTTTTAATACCTGTAAGTAGTGTTCCGCTCCTTTTTGCACCACCCCAAAAATTTGGTTTTTTTCATCTAAACTGCGCAAAACAGCATTGATAAAACAAGGGCAGTGCTTTTCCGCCCGTCCCAGCTCATCTATTACCAAGGGCCGGTTTTCTTTAAGGGCCTGGGTCAAAATATGGACTCCCAAACTCTCAAACACTTCTTCAATGCCAATCAGCCGCTTTTCGCCCAGGCGCAAAATGGCCGGCACATTGCTATTATATTCCCCCTTTTCAAGGGGGGAAAGGGCGTGCAGATAGTAACCCCTTTTTTCCCCTTCAATAAAAAAAGGCAGGGTTACAAAGCCGCAAGGGTCTATTTTTTTAGCCTTCAGTATTTTTTGAAGCAGGGTGGACTTGCCTACCTGCTTCTCTCCTGTTAAAAACAGATGTTTTTTCACGGATTTTGTCCTTCCTCCACCTCGATGGACTCAATAAGCCCCTGGGCATACTTTTTGCTTAAATAGGTGGTGGAAAAGGTCCCCTTTTGGCCGTTGCTCGCAGTCACTACATCAATATCCTCATAGCCCTCTTCCATTTTCATTCTGGCTACCGCCCCTAAAATTTCGTCCTGGGTAAAGTTAAAGGGGGTGTTTCGCAGTTTTTTAAACTGGGTGGGCCTAGGGTAGAGTTTGCTGTCAGAACGGGTGATTTCGGCAATGGTATGCAAAATGTCTTTGTCTTCCAGCATGGCATCTATTTGGGCATATTGAAATGTCATAATCGAGGCATCATAATAATAACGGTCTTTTTTTCCTTCAATTACCTTTATGTCTTCCAATTCCTGGGGTTTTTCCTCCCCCTCTACTTGAGCTAAAAAATCGGTCACTTCCTCTTTGGTCAGCCCTTCAGGGGGGCTAAGCTTAAGGGCCTTTGCCCCTGTTACCTTAGACCTGCTGGTATAGTGATAAATATAGTTTACAAAGGTCTCAAGCTTTTCCTGGGCCCTAAGGCGGGCCAGTTCCTCGGGGCTAAGCTCTGCCTGTTCCTCGGTTCCTTCAAGGTTCTCTTCCTGTAAAAAAGGCGCTTCCCCTTCCATTTCTTTTGGGTTTAACCCTTCCCTATCATCGGTCATGTTCCTCCTCCTTTACCTGGTTTGCTGTTATTAAAGTATCTGTTTTTAATCATACCAGTTTTACAATAACTCCACAAGAAAAAAGGAGCGGTTCCCGCTCCTTTTTTAGGTATTTCTTTGGGTTTTAGGCTGGCAAAAGATTGGCTGCTTCCAAGTCATCAGCCACATCTTTTAAGCCAAACTTTTCAAGGGTCGCACGGGTAGGAGCACCGGTTTTCTCATCCCAGCCAAACTCTTTATAGAACAGGGTTAAGGCTTCTTCCCAGTCTTCTCTTTCCAGTTTATCGGTGCCTTCTTCCCAAGGTTTGAAATCAGGGTCTTTATCAAAAATAAAGTCGGAAATACGGTCGTGAAGGTTGCGCATATCCACATCGCCCACCTGGAGCACGGTAAAGGCCCGGTGAAGCTGAATACAACGCTCGGTGGCGTGGTCCAGCTCTTCTTCCGTCCACCGGCTGTCGCCGGTGATGGCGGCCATGTACTGGGCTTCCACACTTAAATCGCCCCGGTAGTTCCGCTCTTTGCGGGGGGAGAAGGTCATAGGCCATACCCAGTTGCACAAGGTAAAGGAATCATGGAGCACCTGGCGCATAACCCCAAACTTGGCAAACTTGGCCTTGCTTTCGTTCATGGGGGTGTAGGCTTTGGGTTTGTCCAGGCAGCCTTTGCCAAAGCGTTCTTCGACGATTTCCTTTTGCAGTTCAAAAGGCAGGCCGGAACCGGTAATGTTTACAATGGTGTGGCACATGCCGTCACGGTTGTAGATAATGTTGGTGAGCATCCCCACCTGGGCATCACATTCGTTGCCGTGGTGGCGCTTGGCGCCGATGGGACCCCACAGGGCCATTTCTGCTGAATGAAGGTATTCATCGCCCAAAAGGTCTTTAAACTCTTCATTTACATAGTAAGCGCCCTGAGCCAATTTGGACAAGGTATGTTTTGGGTCTACTACTTTTTCCAAAAGGTCGCGGATAAAAGTAATGTCTCCGCTGTCCCGCTTACCCCAGTCAATGGCAGCATATTCCTCTGGGGTCAATACTTTTTCCATCAGTTCATGGTTCATAAAGTATTTAAGGGTTGCGTGAAGCTCGCCGTAGTTATCCCAAAGGCCTAAATCATCAGCCAAAATGGCACTATAAACGCCGGCATGTAATTTCCCGTCCCCTTCCACTTCAAAATCTTCATATTCGTTCATCAGGCCTACATAGGGGCGGTTGCCCAAACAGGTGTTGGCATGGGTGCCTACTACACCGGTTTTTTCTTCTAACTTAGGCAAGTTGACTGCGCCATAGCAGCGAATAGGGCAGTAGGTGCAACCAATCATTTTGGTTGTGAACTGTTCCGCCACTTCGCCATGGTCAAACACGGATTTTTGACAGCGGAAGCCGATTTTCGTAGGTTCTCCCGGAGGTGATTCGCCGGTATCCACAGGGCCTCCCTCAGCAGCCCCCCAAGTTAAGCCCGGGTGGCCGGTCCAGCGGGTGGAAGCATTGTCGTATTCAGACCAGGATTGGGGAACGGTGGGTACAACGTGGTTGTTGTTAGAGCCCATCAAATCCCCAATCACGTAGGAATTAAGCCTTCTCACTTCTTCGGGATCGGCTACTTCAACAGCACCGGTGCCATAGGTTACAACGGCTTTCAAGTTTTTGCTGCCGAAAATTTTACCCAGGCCGCCCCCTGCACAGTGGGCAACCCCAGAGATTAAGCAAGAAAGATTCAGCATGTTTTCCCCTGCCGGCCCAATTGAAATGACGTTCACGCCCTTGCCATGCTTTTTAGCTAAAATGGCTGCCGTGTCGCTGGTGGTTTTTCCCCACACTTCTCCTGCATCCTCTATGGCTACTTCGTCATCTTTGATGTTAATGTATACGGGTTTGGCAGCGGCTCCCTCAATAATAATGGCGTCGTAGCCGGCCAATTTTATCTGGGTGCCTACATCGCCGCCGATATGCCCGTCAACAATGGCGTTGTATTTCGTAAAAGGGGATAAGCTGGAGATGGTCATTCTGCCGCTGGTAGGGGCACTGGAAGCGGTGTTGGGCCCTACAGCAAAAACCACCTTGTTCTCCGGGTCGGTAGGCTTTGTGCCTACTGGAACTTCATCGTACATAATGCGGTTGGCCATGCCTTTTCCGCCGATATAATCAAAATATTTTTCACTGCTTTCAACGCTGGTGGCGCCGGTGGTTAAGTTAACGCGCAGTAAATTACCTGTCCATCCATTCATAAATCGATTCCCTCCTTCTGTTTGTAGGGCTGTTAAGCCATGGCTTTTGCAACGTCTTCCCAGTCAACCATTGCCAAGGCACTGGTGGGGCAGCCCGCAACACAGGCACCGCAGTTAATGCACTTGCTGGATTTGCCTGTGATGGGATTAATTCTTGGAATATCCCAAGGGCAGGCTTGGATACAAGCACCGCAGCCAATACATACCTCCTGGTCAATCACCCTGGCGCCGTTTTTCTCATTCACGCTAATGGCCTTTACCGGGCAGATGGTTAAGCAGGGGGCATCCTTACATTGGCGGCAGGTTTCAGCATCAAACTGCCAGTGCCCAAAAATTCCCTCTCCATGCTGGTAATCATCATTTGCACCCTTTTCACCATAACTCATGTTGTCCCGTACACGGATCCGGGCTACATAGGGCTGAACTCTTTTTTCGTTTACTAATGTGCAGTTTGCCTCGCAGCGCTGGCAGGCTGTACATTTTGCCCTGTTAAACACCAGCAGTTTTTCAGGCAAGGGTAAAACATCCACCAGGCCTGCATCGGCTTGGCCCTGGGTTACCCCCAGCAAAGACAGCAGGCTGCTGGAGAGCGCTACCCCTGTAAGCCCTTTACCGGTCATTTGCACGAATTGCCGCCGTGTATACTCACGGCTAAATAATCCTTTTTTTCCTTCAGACATGCACTTTTCCTCCTTTTGATTACTCACTTGATAACATAACAAAAGCCGGCAAACCAAATATACGATCAACAGTACCCACAACATACGTGTTCATCCTAAAGGCTTGCAGGCTCCTTTGCACACTGGCTGGCACAGGAATTGCTCCCTGTACCTATCGGTCTGGATGGCCGCTGGGGTCACACAAACTCGGAGTTACATTATTGCATGAATAGAATAGCACAACTTTATCATTATTGCAATATTTTTAACAATTTCTTTTCTGTAAAAGCGCTCCCCTCTTTCCCCCGCCCTTCGTTGCTCCATCGGCTATTTCATGCTATAATAATCGGTGCCCTTTTAACCTTAGTATTTTCCAAAAGGAGTAGCTTTCATGAGCCATATCGATCCAATTTCAGTTGAGAACGTTTCCTATGTATATGATGAAGATGAGCCGGAAGCCCTTTCAAATGTATCCCTTCAAATCAAAAAAGGGGAGTTTGTTGCCATTTTGGGTCACAACGGCTGCGGCAAAAGTACCCTGGCCAAACTGCTTAATGCTTTATACCTGCCTGCCCAAGGGCGGGTGGTGGTTTTAGGCATGGATACAAATGAAATAGAAGACCCTTGGACCCTGCGCCAGCATGTAGGTATGGTTTTTCAAAACCCCGACAATCAAATTGTTGCTACCAGCGTAGAAGAGGATGTGGCCTTTGGCCTTGAAAACATTGGCTTGCCTACAGAAGAAATGCTCCCCCGAATTAAAAAAGCCCTGCACAATGTACAAATGGAGGGATTTACCAAAAGTGCCCCTCACCTTTTATCCGGCGGGCAAAAGCAGCGGGTGGCCATTGCAGGCATTTTGGCTATGGAACCTGCTATTATGGTGTTGGATGAAGCCACCTCCATGCTGGACCCTACCGGGCGCAAAGAAGTTTTTCAAACGGTAAAAAGGCTAAACCAGGAACAGGGCATTACCGTGGTATGGATTACCCACTTTATGGAAGAGGCGGCCCAGGCGGACCGGGTAGTGGTCATGTCTGAAGGGAAGGTTGTATTGTCTGACACCCCCAAGGCCGTATTTTCTAATACTGAGCAGATTAAGGCCCTCGGCTTGGACCTGCCCCCCATGACCCTGCTTTCAAAAAAACTAATTGACATGGGTTTTCCTATCAAAAAAGATGTTCTTACAGTGGATGAAATGGTAAGGGAGTTGACAAAGCTTAATGTACATTGAAGTAAATCACCTCAGCCACACCTATAGCCCTGGCAGCCCTTTTCAAGCCACAGCCATTGACGACATTTCCCTCACCATTCAATCGGGTGAATTCATTGGCTTAATTGGCCATACCGGCTCGGGTAAGTCTACCTTAATACAGCATTTTAATGCCCTGCTGGCCCCTACCAGCGGCAAAATATTAATTGACGGGGTTGACCTTTTCAACCCCGACACTTCTAAAAAAGCCATCCGCCAGCAAATTGGCTTGGTATTTCAATACCCGGAACATCAGTTGTTTGAAGAAACTGTTGAAAAGGATATTGCCTTTGGCCCTAAAAACCTGGGCTTATCAAAAGAAGAGATTGACAAACGGGTGAAAAAAGCCTTTGGGCAGGTGGGGCTAAGTTACGATGAGTATGCCCAGCGCTCTCCCTTTGAACTGTCCGGCGGGCAAATGCGCCGGGTGGCCATTGCCGGGGTGCTGGCCATGGAGCCCAAGGTGCTCATTTTAGACGAGCCCACAGCAGGGCTGGACCCGTCCGGGCGGGATGAAATACTGCTGATGATTAAAGCCCTCCACGCCCAGGGCGATTTAACGGTTATTATGGTAAGCCATAGCATGGACGATATTGCCCAGCTGGCCACCCGCATCTTGGTGATGAGCCAGGGTAAGCTGGTTGCCGACGGAAGCCCCAAGGAGATTTTTTCCAAAAAAACCTTTATGGAATCCATTGGTCTGGGGGTGCCCCAGGCCACCCAGCTGGCCCATGCCTTGGCTTACGCCGGGTGGGCCATTCCGACCGATGTATATTCTATTGACGAGATGGCTGAACTAATCAGCGGGTGCCTAAAGGACTCCAAAGGAGGCCATCATGCTAAATAATATTACCTTAGGCCAGTATTATCCGGGAGATAGCCCCGTACACCGTTTGGACCCCCGAATGAAAATTGTTCTGACCATTTTATTTATGGTTATGGTCTTTCTGGTTCCTTCTCCTTTAGGTTATATTGTTCCCCTGGCTTATATTACCCTGGTGATTTACCTGTCGCAAATTCCTTTAACAACCATGTTAAAAGGCTTAAAGTCCCTGCGGTTTATCTTGATTTTAACCTTTTTGCTCAACCTGTTTTTTTCGGCGGGAGAAACGGTTTTATTTAAACTTTGGTTTCTCACCTTCACAAAGGAAGGGCTTATCAATGCCACCCACTTTTCCCTGCGGCTGATTTTTCTTTTGGTGGGCACCAGCTTGCTTACCCTCAGCACCTCCCCTGTTGCCCTGACCGACGGCATCGAATTGCTTTTATCCCCCCTTCGGGTCATTCGTTTTCCGGCTCATGAGCTGGCCATGATGATGACCATCGCCCTTCGCTTTATCCCCGATTTGATCGACGAGGCCAATAAAATTATGAAGGCCCAAATGGCAAGGGGAGCAGATTTTGAATCAGGCAACTTGATCGCCCGGGCCAAGGCCATGATTCCCCTGCTTGTACCCCTGTTTGTAAGCGCTTTTAGAAGGGCGGGAGATCTATCCATGGCCATGGAGGCTCGCTGCTACCATGGGGGCGAAAACCGTACACGCCTTAGGGTACTAAAGATTGCTCCCGGCGACATCATTGCTCTTTTTATATCCCTGGCCTTTTTAGCCGCTGTAATTATTGGAAGGCAACTGATATAATATGCAAAAAGCCTTTAGACGTATTCTGCTTAGCATCAGCTACGACGGCAGTCATTACTCAGGCTGGCAAAGGCAGCAAAACGCCCCCAGCATCCAGGAAGAAATTGAAAAAGCCCTTCACCGTGCCTTAGGTACGCCTACCACCCTATATGGCGCCAGCCGCACAGATAAAGGGGTTCACGCCCTGGCCCAGGCTGCTCATTTCAACAGCCAGTCAACCATCCCCGGCGAAAAATTCGCCTTTATATTAAACCCTCTTTTGCCAAGGGATATTCGCATCAGTCAATCGGAGGAAATTTCTCCCGGGGCCCATGCCCGGTATTCTGCCTGCGGCAAAACCTATACCTACCGTATTTATAACCATCCCCATGCCCCGGGGGTTTTTAACCAGTATTATGCCCACATCCCTGTAAAGATAGACCTTGATAAAGTGAAGCAGGCTTTGCCCGATTTAATCGGTACCCACGATTTTTTTGCCTTTTCTGCCACAGGGGCTGTAAACCGCACCACCATCCGCCATATTTATGCTATTGCCGCTAAACAGCAAGGTCACGAGATTGTATTCACCATTGATGGCAATGCCTTTTTGTACAATATGGTGCGTATTATTGCCGGCAGCCTGGTTGAAATTGGCCAGGGGCGCCTGCCAAGGGAAAACTTGCTGAAGGCTATTCAAACAAAAAACCGTTTGCTTTTGGGACCTACGGCCCCGGCAAAGGGCCTTGAACTGACCCGGGTTTATTATCCCTGGCATCAAGACATCCCCTTTACCCCCATTCCCAAAAAACTGGTTATCCAAAGCCCCAAGGGCCTTGAAACTTATTTATAGATTGATCGCTTACATACGCCTGCTTTAAGGCAGCAATAAAGGAGATTGAAAAATGGCCTCATACAGTGATATTGCCATTGATCTTGGCACTAGCCAAATTTTTATTTATATGAAAGGAAAGGGCATTGTTTTACGCGAACCCGCTGTTGTGGCTGTTGACAGGGCCAACCATAACATTTTGGCCATTGGGGAAGAAGCCCAAAAGATGATTGGCCGTACCCCCAGCAGCATTTTGGCCGTACGCCCCCTGCGCGACGGCAGCATAAACGACTTTGAGTTAACCAGCACCATGCTGCGCTACTTTGTATCCAAGGTGGTGGGCAAGCGGTTTTTTTCCCGGCCGAAGGCCATTATTGTGCCCCCCACCGGGGTTAACGCCATGGAAAAGCGCTCCATCGTCAGCGCCATGTTTGATGCAGGTATGCGCCGCACCCAGATGGTAGAAAAGCCTATTGCCGCAGCCCTCGGGGCCGGTGTAGAGCTGACTTCGGCCTACGGCACCATGGTGATTGATATTTCTGCCGGGGTGTCGGACATTGCGGTTTTATCCTTGGGCAAAGTTGTGCTAGGGGATGTAAGCAAGGTGGGCGGCGATCAGTTTGACGATGCCCTCATTCGCCTTTTACGTAAAAAGCACAATCTGCTCATTGGCGAGCGGACGGCAGAAGAACTAAAAATTACCATTGGCTCCGTTTTGCCTCGGGCGGAGCAGCTTTCCATGGATGTAACAGGACGAAACCTGTTAACGGGGCTACCCAAAACCATGCGCATCACCTCTGATGAACTGACCGAATCCTTCGATGAGCCTCTTCAGGCCTTAATTGAAAGCATTCACGGTATTTTAGAGCATACCCCCGCCGAGCTGGCCGCCGATATTTTTGAATACGGCATTATGCTTACTGGCGGCGGCGCCGCCTTAAGCGGCCTGCCCGAGGCCATTTCCGCTGCCCTGCAAATACCCTGCGACGTAGCCGACGACCCCCAAACCTGCGTTGTTTTAGGGGCCGGACAAATACTGGAAAACCCACAAACCCTGCGAGATTATTTAGACATCAACCGGCGTAAGCTTTTACAATAGAAAATACCTTAATAACTAAAAGCGCTTGAATTTTGACTCAAGCGCTTTTTGGTAAAGAAAATGTCCCGCAAAGGGAGGGCTGATAAAAGGGTAAGGGCTTTTTACAAAAACAAGGAAAACCACAGGCATCCCTTGCTGTTTGAAGGATTTTGACGATGCTTTGCGTAAAAAGAACTGCCTGCCTATTGGACCCAACTTGCAGGGTGCTGACTAAAGCATAAAAGAAAGGGGGCTTGCGTATTTATTCCAGCAGCTTGTCAATATTGGCCTTCAGCTCTTCTTGGGAAATGACGCCGATTTTTTTGGTCACCACTTCTCCGTCTTTGTTAATAAAGTAGGTTTGAGGAATGGAAACAACGGCATAATTGATAGCCCCTTGCTGGTGTACATCTAAATACACGGGGAAAGAGTAGCCGTTCTCTTCAATAAAGGCCTTGGCCTTCTCCGGTGTTTCCCCCGGGCCGCTAAAGGCAGTGGTTAAGTTTACCATCACAAAGTGAACCTCGTCCTTCATTTCTTTATACAAGGCTTCAAAATAGGGCATTTCAATACGGCAAGGGCCGCACCAGCTGGCCCAGAAGTTGAGCACAATGGGTTTTCCAAAAAAGTCTGTCAGCTTTGTTTCCTTGCCTTTTAAGTTAAGCATTGTAAACTCTGCCGCTGTAGGCCCTGCTGCCTTGGTTGGGGCCGGCGGTTCCGTGGCCGCCGTGGTTTCAACAGGCTTTTTAGTTTCGGCTGTTTTTTCTGTTTCGGCGGCCTCCGTGGCTTCAGGTTCTTGAGCCCCTTGGGTTTCTTCCGCCGGTAAAGCCGTAGGCGATGCGGTTACAATGTCTGATGCGGTTACAATGTCTG
>CAYFQH010000008.1:14655-53115 GCA_964345215.1 uncultured Oscillospiraceae bacterium
GATGCGGTTACAATGTCTGATGCGGTTACAATGTCTGTAGGTTTTTTAGACAGCTGGTTGTATAAAACCACAGCTCCCACCAACAAAAGGGCAATGATAATAATTAAAATAACGGTTCCTACTTGTTTATTGTTTTTTTTCATCTCCTGTTTTCTCCTTTATAACTATACTGTTTTATACGATTAAGCTGCTTAGCTGCTGCATCCAGCTAAAAAACAAGCCGGACACCATTAAAATACCAATTACAATCAGCAATCCCCCTGAAATCCAGCGAATAACCGTATAGTGCCTTTTGATAAACTGAAAGGCACCCTGTAGCCGATCGATTAGCACGGCGCTTAATACCAAAGGAATACCCAGCCCCAGGGAGTAAGCCAGCAGCAGCAGCACGCCCTTAGCAGCAGTGCCCGCCTGAGAGGCTTGAACCAGGGCTGTGCCTAAAAAGGCACCAACGCAAGGGGTCCAGCTAATGGAAAAGACCACGCCGAACAAAAAGGTTTTCGCCGGGCCCATGCCCTGGCTGGGGGTAAAACCAACGGTTTTTTTGCCCCCTCGGCCTTTAAATAAATATTGAAACAGGCCCAGGTATTGAAGGCCGAAAATGATAACAATAATGCCCAAGACCACATGAATGATTTTTTCGTAGCGCTTTAAAAACATGCCCAGGCTTTGAACAAAAACCCCTAATAAAATAAAAACCACCGTAAAACCCAGTACAAACATCAAGGCGTTTAGCAGGGTTTTACTTTTTTTATCCTCCCCCTGGCCTGCGGCAAAGTATGATAAATATACCGGCAGCATAGGCAGTAAACAAGGGGAAATAAAAGTAATAATCCCTTCTACAAAGGTCATTAAATATTCCACGGTAATGCTCCTTTATCTTTTTATAGTATAGATATAAACCTTTTTTCTCCTTTCAAAACAACTTAACTATATCATTTGAATATTTTTCTTACAACTTAGTTTATTTTCTATCAAAACACTATTGACAAAGGAGGGTAGGGGGAGTAAAATAACATTGGTTAGTTAAGACTAACATTTGAAGGGGGGAAGATTTTATGTATCCGTTAAGTATGGTTAATAATAACTGTTCTGTTCAAATTCATAAAATCAGCGGAAAAGACGAAACCAAGCGCTTTATTGAGCAGCTGGGCCTTATTCCTGGTGAAAATATTTATATCGTTCATGAGCTTGGCGGCAACCTGATTGTAAATGTAAAAGGCTGCCGGGTAGCCATTAGCAAGGCCATGGCCAATAAAATTATGGTGCTGGATTAAGCGTAAGGAGGAACAAAAGTTGTCATTACCCAAACGTACCCTAAAGGATGTAAAGGTAGGCGAAAGTGCCACCGTAAAAAAACTTTTAGGCGAAGGAGCCCTGAAAAGAAGAATTATGGATATGGGCATTACAAAAGGAACGGACGTTATGGTTCGCAAGGTCGCTCCCTTAGGGGATCCAATTGAAATTAATGTACGGGGCTATGAGCTGTCTATTCGCAAAACTGAGGCGGAAATGATCGAAGTGGAATAGCCGAATTTTGTTGTGACCATGCTAATTACCTTTATAAACAGAAAGGATGATTCTTTTTGGCAGAGCTAAAAATTGCCTTAGCGGGTAATCCAAACTCCGGTAAAACCACCATGTTTAATGCCCTCACCGGTTCCAGCCAGTATGTTGGCAACTGGCCCGGGGTAACGGTTGAAAAAAAAGAGGGCCGCCTGAAGGGCAATAAAGATGTTTGGATTCAGGACTTGCCCGGCATCTACTCCCTCTCCCCCTATACCCAGGAGGAAGTGATCAGCCGCAACTACTTAATTGACGGCCACCCTAACGCCATTGTCAACCTGGTAGACAGCAGCAACCTGGAGCGAAACCTCTATTTAACCACCCAGCTGCTGGAGCTTGGTATTCCAACAATTATCGCCCTGAATATGATTGACGTGGTTGAAAAGCGGGGCGACACCATTGATATTAAAAAGCTCTCCGCTGCCCTTGGGGCAGAAATAATAAAAACCAGCGCCGTTAAAAACAAAGGGGTAAAAGAAGGGGCCGAGGCGGCTATTCACCTGGCCAGCACCACTTCATACCATCCTGCCAAGCCCATCTTCTCCCAAGAGATTGAGGAAATTCTTAAACGCATTACAGCCCTTATTCAAAACCAGGTGCCGGCCCACATGGAGCGTTTTTTTGCCGTAAAGGTATTTGAGCGGGATAGTTTGGTTCTAGGCCGCTTAAAGCTAAGCCAGGAGCAAAAAAACACCATTGAAGGCTACATTAAAGCCGTTGAAGACCGGGAGGATGACGATGCTGAAAGTATTATTACCAACCAGCGTTACCTTTTTATACAGGGGCTGATGAAAAAGGCTTCCGTTAAAAAGAGCAATCCCCTGTTAACCACCAGCGATAAAATTGACAAAATTGTTACCAACCGTTTTTTGGCTTTGCCTATTTTTGCGGTGGTGATGTTTTTAGTTTATTATATCTCTATTCAAACTGTGGGCACCATGGCTACTGACTGGGTGAACGAGAGCCTCTTTGGTGAAACCATCCCTAACGCCGTCGGCGGCTGGATGGCATCCATGAACACGGCCCCTTGGCTGCAAAGCCTGGTTTTAGATGGCTTTATTGCCGGGGTTGGGGCTGTGCTTGGCTTCTTGCCTCAAATGATGGTTCTGTTTTTATGTTTAGCCATTTTGGAAGACTGCGGCTATATGGCCCGTATCGCCTTTATTATGGACCGTATCTTTAGAAAATTTGGCCTATCGGGTAAATCTTTTATTCCTATGCTCATCGGCACCGGCTGCAGCGTGCCTGCCATTATGGCCAGCCGCACCATCGAAAACGAAAAAGACCGGCGAATGACGGTCATGGTCACCTCCTTTATTCCCTGCAGCGCTAAATTGCCCATTATCGGCCTGATTGCCGGGGCCCTTTTTTCAAACAGTGCCTGGGTGGGGCCCTCTGCTTACTTTATTGGGGTGCTGGCCATTATTATTTCCGGCATTATTTTGAAAAAAACCAAGCTTTTTGCGGGGGATCCGGCTCCCTTTGTAATGGAACTGCCTGCCTACCACCTGCCCCGAATTAAGGGTGTGGTTCTCTCTGTTTGGGAACGGTCAAAGGCCTTCCTCAAAAAAGCCGGGACCATCATCTTTTTGTCCAGTGCCGTTATTTGGTTTTTAAGCAACTTCAGCTTTTCCATGCAAATGGTTGACCAGGATCAGAGTATGCTGGCTGCCATTGGCCGGGTAATCGCCCCCCTCTTTATCCCCCTTGGTTGGGGTGAATGGAAGGCCGCCGTAGCTACGGTTGTAGGCCTTACCGCAAAAGAAAACGTCATCAATGCCTTTGGCATTTTGTACGCAGGCATGGAAGAAGTGTCGGAGTTTGGAAACGAAATTTGGCATTTGCTCCAAATGGACTTTACCCAGGTTACCGCCTACAGCTTTTTGGTATTTAACCTTTTATGTGCCCCCTGCTTTGCCGCTATTGGTGCCATTAAACGGGAGATGGGCAGCGCCAAATGGACATGGATTGCCGTTGGCTACCAAACCCTTTTGGCCTATGCCGCCGCCTTTGTAGTAAACCAGCTGGGCGGATGGCTGTTTACCGGCTATTCTTTTGGTTTTGCCCAGGTACTGGCTGTTGCCGTTGTGCTGTTTGTTCTGTACCTGCTCTTTTTTGCCAAGGCTGCCACAGCCAAAGGCGAAAAAACAAAGAGCTAAAAAAGCAGCCCACAAAAGAAGGGGCGGTGAAGGGGCAAGGGATTTTTGCGGATAACATGAAAAAAAAACCAGGAATAACCTCGCTGTTTCGAGGATGTTTGACGATGTATTACGGAAAAAACTGCCCTTTGCCTGTGCCCGATTTATACAGTGTTGCCTTAACAAAACGCTCTAAAACAAAGGAAGTGGAACCATGGGAAATGTGATTATTGGCCTAATTGTTGCAGGGGCTCTTGCCCTTGCCGCCTTTAGCGTTTACAAGTCTAAAAAAAGCAAGAAGGGCGGGTGCTGCGGCGGCTGCGACGGCTGCAGCTCCAAGTGCCATTATTAGGGCAGGGGCCCCTTTTAATGCAAGGGGCGTTTAAAGCCTTAAAGCCCTTAACGGTTTTATGCAGCAACCATTTTTAAAAAATAGAAGCGGCACAGAAAATGTGTCGCTTCTATTTACATTTCGTTCATCTTTTTGTCAAATTTATATTCTATAATAAAAAGTGTTAAAACAATACCCTATTCAAGGAGGAGACGATAATGAAAAACTTTTGGAAGAAAACCTTACCGTATGTTGCCATCGCTTTGGTTTTTTCTTTAATCGGTGCCGGGATTACCCTGTCCCTTGGCAGTACCAACGGCGCTACCGCCCAAGCTGAAGCAGCACAACTGGCCACAAAAATGGAGGGCGTGGTTTCTAGTCCCTTTACCGAGGCTGTAAAAGTTGTAAAAGACAGCGTAGTCGGGGTTAACAACTACCAGCGTTTAAGCACCAGCTACAGCGGCTCTAACTACTATAACGACCCCTTTGGCTTTTTTGGCTACGGCACACCCCGTGGGGGCAACCTACCCCAGCAAAGCACCGAAAAGGTAAAAGCCAGTTCCGGCAGCGGCGTTGCCATCAGCGATCAGGGCCATATTATAACCAACTATCATGTAGTTGAAAAGGCCGAAAGCCTCACCATCTCTATTGGCGACCAGGAGTATGATGCCATTTTAATTGCATCGGACCAGGCTTTGGATATTGCCATTATTCAGGCGAAAGACGTGCGCTTAAACCCTGTTTCCTTAGGCAACAGCGACACCCTGCAAGTAGGCGAATGGGCTATTGCCATTGGTAACCCTTTAACCACTTTAAACGAAAGCTTTAGCGGCACTACTACCGTAGGCGTTATTTCGGGCCTGAACCGTTCTGTTACCTCCGATGTAACCGACGAGTACGGCCGCATTTACGAGAACACCAACAGCACCATGATTCAAGTAGACGCTGCGATTAACAGCGGCAACAGCGGCGGCGGCTTATTTAACGTGTTAGGCGAATTGGTTGGCATTCCCACCATTAAATATTCCGGCAGGCTGGGCAATAACGCTTACATCGACGGCATTGGCATGTGTATTGCCATTAACGATGCCAAACCTTTAATTGATAAAGTATTAAGCGGCGAAATTCAGGCCCTCCAAGAGAACGAAAAAGTTGAAGAAGGCAACCCTGCACCAACCCCTGCTGTAGCCAAGCCCCGTTTGGGCATTACTGTTGGTCGGCTCAACCAAAACAACGCCCTTGTGCAAAGCGGCAAAGTACCCACCGGCATTCTTATTCACGCTGTGGAAGAAAACAGCCCTGCTCAAAAGGCTGGTTTGCTTGTAGATGATATTATAGTAGAAGCCAACGGCACAAGAATTACCCAAACCACTGACTTAACCGGCGTAATTGAGCAACTAAACGCTGGGGATACCGTTAACATTAAAGTTTTTCGCCTCAATAACAGCCTGGCTGAAAGCAAAAATATAGGCGAATATATCGATATTCCCGTAGTGCTAGAAATGATTGAATAAAACAACCTGCTTCAAATCCCAAAGGCAAAGCGCGGGATCCACGAAGGCGGCAGAAAAGAGGCGATGCCTCCCTTCCTATAAAATCGAGACCCAGCGAGGCCTATTAGGCTCTTTACTGCGGTGGATTTCGGCGATTTTGATAAAAAGGGGCGATGCCCCAAAATCGCCACTCTATGAATTTCTTCTGCCTGCGAACCCGAAAGGCGAACATGAGAAATTTTCAAGTTCAATAAAATGAAATTCATTTTATTTTAGGGTATCGACTTTATTGCCATCCTAAAACCCTGCCCCTGTTTATCATGTGGGCGGGGTTTTTTATTGTTTCTAAACGTTGCTGGCCTAAAATCACCCTATTCATACTTTTGTTTGTTATTTTTTTGTTTTATTTTTGTACTGTTTTTTTATCCCCCTTTTTCCTGCAAAAGCCCTTCCTTCCCCAAAAACATAGCCCCACACCCCGGCAAGCCCCTTTTGGCTGTTTTTTTCTTCCCGTCAAACTGCTTTTTCTTTTTTTACAAGCGAAATAAAAAGAAGAAAAGAATTGAGTAATCCCCTTATCCGCAAGAACTTCCGCCTATGAAAAAAATGGAAAAAAATCGGCTCCAGGTTAAACATTGTACTGACGAGCCGTAAACCCAAAGGCGGTACCAGCTGGCAGCTGGTACCGCCTTTGGGTTAAGATCAATATAAGCCGGCGTAGGCGTAAGGGTAAAATTTTTTAGAAGCATGAATAATAGTCCTACTCCAAAGCAAAGGGCCTTTGCTCCCCGTAACAGTGTGATAAACAAGTAAATCTCCAGACTGTCAAAAAAACCCAAACGTAAAGCGTGGGATGCATGAGGGCGGCTGAAAAGAGGCGATGCCTCCCTTCATATAAAATCAAGACCCAGCGAGGCCTATGGGCCCTTTATTGCGGCGGGCCTGGGCGATTTTGATAAAAAAGGGACAATGCCCCAAAATCGCTACCCTACGAATTCCTCTGCCCGGGAAAGCTTCGTTTTTCTTAAGGTTTTCAGCGAAAAGCATTTGTAACTAGAATCAATATATGCAGCAATGCTACCAAGAGGAATCTGCAAGTCCAATAAAATGAATTTCATTTTATTGGGAGGGTGTCGACTTGTTAGGCACCCTCCTCTTTTATGCAAAGCGCGTGGCCTTTTTGCCAGGGCCTGTAAGGGTGTTTTTTTGCTGCCTTTTGTTGCGCATTTATGCCAAAACATGTACACTAGATAAGAGCTTGTTTTTTTTGATAAGGAGGTTATGAGAATGGAAAAATGGCCCTTCAACGGCTTTTTTACCCAGCCCCAGCTTCAGCGCTATGCTCAGTTTATCCCCCCTCGCACCTCCTGCCGCACATTTACAGCCGCCCCCGATTTTAACCAGTGGAGCGCCTTATCCTTTGCCGCAGGCCGGGTGTGCCTGCCCGGTGTGCGTATTGTTTTGGCCCACTGCGACGAATCCTTTTTCACCTCGCCTTTTTTCAGCCTGGGGCGCATTGCCGGTGCCCAGCGTTTTGCCGCCCTTTTGGTTGACCATAGCTACCCCAATGCCTTGTGCCACTGCGGCATCAGCGGCGAAGCCTTTGTGCTGGAGGCCCTGTCTGCCGGGGTGAGCAGCTGCTGGGTAACCGGCACCTACCGGAAAAAGGAAAACCCGGTACAGCCCCGTAAAAACGAGCAGGTAGCGGCCGTCATCGCCCTTGGCATCGGTAAAGAAATCATTACCCAGCCCCCGAAGCGTAAAAAAGGCCTATTTAACCGGGGGGATAAAAAAGATACCTCCCAATGGCCTTCGGCTGTTATCCAAGCCGCTGCTTTTATAAACAGCGCCCCCTCGGCCATGAACAAAAAGCCATGGACTTATGACTTTAGCAACAATGCCTTCACCCTTACCTCTAAAGAAAGGCTTGACTTGGGCATTGCCCTTTTGCATAGTGAGGCCGCTTTTAGTAAACTTAGCCGCACCTGGGGCTATACCCCTGTTGAAAAAGGCCTGGAAACCACCTGTACCTTTACAGCTTTTACCTAAAAGTTTTTTAACCGTCATTTTTAAAATCAGCCCGGGTTTTGCTTTTTAAGGCTATGCCTTTTTGATGCAAATAGGCCAGCCCAAGCCCTAAAGGGTGCAGCTTTTTAAAACGCCCCAAAAAAAGCATTTGTGATTTAAACAATAAATGCAGCCATGCCGGCAAGAGGAATCTCACACCTTCATAAAATGAAATTTGTTTTATTGGCAGGCTGCATATAAAAGAGGCAGCCCGGGCAGGCTTTTCCCCTGGGGCATCCGTATATTTACCACCATCATAAAGGGGCAAGGGCCCCAAGGAGTTTTTTTATGCCACTATTATCCACCCAGCCCTTAGGGCCTTTGGCCGACCGGATGCGACCGGCCACCCTTGATGAAGTCATCGGTCAGGAGCACATTATCGGAAAGGGCCGCTTATTACGCCGGGCCATTGAGGCCGACCGGCTGACTTCCTCTATTTTTTACGGCCCCCCAGGCTGCGGAAAAACCACCCTGGCCGCCGTGATTGCCAACAGCACCAAAGGTGTTTTTGTAAAAATGAACGCGGTGACCTCCGGGGTAGCCGATGTACGCCAAGTGCTTAAAGAGGCCAAAGAGCGGCGCCTGTACACCGGCCAGGCCACCTACCTGCTTTTAGACGAATGCCACCGCTGGAGCAAGGCCCAGTCCGACAGCATTTTGCCTGCCATTGAAGAAGGCACCATTTGTTTTATTGGCAGCACCACCGAAAACCCCATGGTGTCTTTAACCCCGGCTATTTTAAGCCGCTGCCGCGTATTTGAGTTTAGGCCCTTAACCGTGGCCCAGGTGGCCCTGGCCATCAACCGGGCTTTGCAGGATGGGCAGCGGGGCTACGGCGAACAAAATATCACCCTAGAAGAGGATGCCTTGAACCATTTAGCCACCGTAGCCCATGGGGATATACGCACCGCTTTAAATGCTTTGGAACTGGCCGTGTTAACCACCCCTGCCAACAAAGAGGGCTTTTGCCATATTACCCTGGCCGTTGCGGAAGAGAGTATTCAAAAGCCCATGCTGCGTATTGATGAGAGCCTGTATTACGATATGCTCAGCGCTTTTTGTAAAAGCCTGCGGGGCTCTGACAGCAGCGCCGCCCTGGCCTGGTTTACAAGAATGCTCTATGCCGGGGTAGACCCCCATTTGATTATGCGGCGGATGATCGTTCATGCCAGTGAAGATGTGGGCCTGGCCAACCCCATTGCCATGCTTCAGGCCCACGCTGCCTCCAATGCCCTAAACACTGTAGGCCTGCCCGAAGCAAAAATTCCCATGGCCCAGGCCATTATTGCCATTTGCGAAAGCCCCAAGTCCAACAGCGTGGTTGTGGCCCTGGGCAAGGCCGAGGCCGATGCCCAAAAAGGTGCCCATTTGCCCGTTCCTGCCCATTTACGAGACACCCACTACGCCAACGTTGCCCGCACCCAAAGCGGTAAAGGCTACTTATACCCCCACGACTACCCGGGCCACTGGGTAAAGCAAAACTATATGCCCACCGAGCTTGAAGGGCAAAGCTACTATACCCCCACTGACCAGGGCCATGAGGATAAGATCAGGCTGCAGCACCAAAAGCGAGGAATAACCCATGAAGCGCCAAGTTGATTTACAAAAAACCACCACCATTGCCCTGGTAACCAATACCCTTCAAATTATTTTGGTGTTGGTTTTAACCCTGCTGCTTTTTATTAAAACCAGCACCCTGCTTGCCCACCTTGGCCTTTTGCGCTGGTCTATTTTATTTATCGGCTTAATTGTTTGCTGGGGGGCCATTATGGATATCCGCCAGGCCTTTGATGCAAGGCGCATCAAACGCCAGCGCCTTTCCTTAGAAAAAACCATTCAGGATGTGGAAAACTTAAACTACACCCTTAGGGCCCAGCGCCACGATTTTTTAAACCATTTACAGGCGGTGTACGGGCTGATGGAAATGCAGGAGTACGAAGAAGCGAACCAGTATATTGAAAAGGTGTACGGGCAAATTGCTTCGGTCAGCCAAATGCTGCGCACGGCCAATCCTTCCATCAATGCCCTTTTGCAAGTAAAGTTAACGGCCATGGAAGAAAAAAACATTCAGGTGGATCTTCAAATTAAAAGCGCCTGGGAGAAGCTTCCCATTCCCGGCTGGGAAATGTGCCGGGTTTTCGGCAATATTTTAGACAACGCCCAAGAAGCCCTAAACGGTGCTGCCGCCCCGGCCGTATCCATTGAACTGTCGGAAGATATTAAGTCTTTTTATTTTTCCATTTCAAACAACGGGCCCATGATTCCAAAAGAAATACAGCCAACCCTTTTTAACCCTAACATTACAACCAAAGTAACCGGCGGCGGCATGGGCCTATATATTTCGCAAGCCATTTTAAAAAACTGGGGAGGCAGCCTTGCCTTTCAAAGCGATGAAAATACCACGGTTTTTCACGGGGAAATTCCAAAAGAAGCAGAAGCTGCCCCCAACTTGTCTAAAAGCGCCTGAATCAATTGTAAAATATAATTTTTTTGTTCCAGGCGAATTGACATTGTAATAGTTTTGTAATAAAATAAAGTGAAAGTTACCCCTTTAGGTTTATTAACGCGTTTTCAGAACGTATTTCCACTTTTCAGCGTGTGTTTTCAGGATGAAATAATTCAAACGAGGTGTATAGGATGACAAAGCAAATGAACAAAGCCAGTTGGACTAAAAGAAGCCTATCCTTTCTGCTCGCCTTCTTTTTTTTCATTGGCGCCTTTAGTGTTCAAAACCCTGGCCTTGCTGCGGATAAAAAATATGGCCGCATCATACGGGACAGTGTGAATGTAGGGTCCATCCCGGGAGATAACTATATTTTTAAACTGCCAAAGGACTGGGTTGTGGAAGTGATTGAATCCATCAATCAGGATGGTTTGCTTTGGCATAAAATCGTTTCCCAAAACCCTTACTCCCCCGGTGCTACCCACCAGGGCTACATTTTAGAAGGGTATTTTAATCTGCTAAGTGACGAGGAAGCCCGGGCCTGGGAGAAAAACCCTGTACAGCCGGCTGTAGACGGGGTTACCCAACAAGCCCAGCCCCAAGCCAATGCCGATACCCAAACTCAGGCGGCCCAAGCCCAGGCAGCAGCTTTAACCACCTATGGCATTGGCACCGTTACCAATGGCGGCACCAACCTGCGTGAAAAGCCCTGGGGCGAAAGGCTTGCCATTTTAGACCGGGGTACGGTGCTTGAAGTGTTTTCCTACCCTAGCGGCAATACAGAAAACGACTGGTACGGGGTAAAATACGGCAATACCTACGGCTACATCCAAGCTCCTTATTTTTCAGTAACCACCACAGGGCCCATTCCCTCCGTTTCTCCCACCAAGCCTACCGTTCCCTACAGTGAACTGGCCGTTGGCTTTGTAAAAACCACCAAGGGAGGGGCCAATTTACGGGATCGTATAGAGGGGGACACCCTTTTACAGTTAAAACGAAATACCACCCTGCCTTATACGGCTAAACCCACCACCAGGGGCCGCTTTGATTGGTACCCGGTGATTACCGCCGAGGGCAAGCGGGGTTATTTACGCAGCGACGTGGTTGAAGTGGTTAACTACGACGGCTCCGGCGGCGGTGGCGGATCTGTACCCATTACCCCCACCTATACCCCTCCTGCGGACACCAGCGTTATCTACGGCAGCCTAACCGTTACCAAAAGCAACTCCAACCTGCGCGATGCCCCCGGAGGCACCATGTTTACCCAGCTTAAAAAGGGTACTACCCTTTCCTACTACGGGGCCCCGGTTAGTGCCAAAGGTTTTACCTGGTATTATGTACAAGCCCCTGACGGCCGCTATGGCTATTTAAGAAATGACGTGGTTTCAGCTACACCCAGCATTGTTACCCCCACCACGCCGCCCAGCGTAACCGATCCCGAAGAAGAGAACAAACCGCCAATAACCACGGGTTATGGCACCATTACCTTAATTATGAACAATGTAAACCTGCGCAAAACCCCCAATGGCGTAAGCTACACCCAGCTTAAAAAGGGCACCACCCACAATTTAACCGGTTACCCCGTTACTTCGGGCCGGTTTACCTGGTACCCTATACAATATGGAAATTACAGCGGCTATATCAGGGGCGACATGGCAACCTATTCCGGCGGCAGCGTGGTTCCCCCAGTTAATCCCCCCACCACCACCCCCGGCAACTATGTAAAAGTAACCACTGTTGCTGTAAACCTGCGCAACAGCCCGGGCGGCAAAACGATTGGCCGGGTTGACAAGCACAGCATTTGGCCCATGACCGGCGCCGCCGTTCAAACCAAGGGCTACATTTGGTACCCGGTTACCGCTAAAGGAATGCAGGGCTACCTGCGGGGCGACGTGGCCTACCAAATGTCTGCCAAGGAAGTGGAAGAGTACTTAAGCGGTGGCGGAGTCAATCCCCCGGTTACGCCCACCAATCCGCCGCTGACCGGCCAGTATATTATGATGGTCAACGACAATGTACCCGTAATGGATACAGCTTCCTCCTCAGGTGTTACTCTGGACTGGTTTGACAAAAATTTTGCCCTGCCTTACAACAGCACCGTTAGTGTAGCCGGCCAGCTTTGGTACAATATCAGCTATCGGGGCTACAGCCTGTGGATTTTGGGCAGCAACGTACGCACCATTACGGCTGCCGAATACGATAAGTGGATTAATAATAACGTAACCCCCGCTCCCACCGTTTTGCCAAGCACACCTCCTACCCCCGTTACCCCCACCGACCCGGGCACAACCAAACCCGAGGCAACCTACAAAATCCTGCGCAAAGGCTCCAAGGGCGACGATGTGAAAAAGCTGCAGGTAGCCCTCCAAGGAAAGGGCCTGTATAAAGGGGCCTTAGACGGGGTGTACGGCACCGGAACCGTGGCCGCTGTAAAAGCTTACCAAAAATCCGTAGGGTTAAAACAAGACGGTATCGCCGGCCCAAATACCCTTCACTCCATCTACGGTACGGTACCTCCGGGCACTGGCCCAGGAACCCCTGTGGATCCGGGCGACAGCTCCTTCCCCTTATACCCGGTTGAAAAAATAGACTGGTTTACCGGCGGCATTCAGGGCATTTGGCCTCGGGGTGCTACCGCCAAGGTGAAGGATGTACGCACAGGTTATGTATTTACCTTAAAACGCTGGGCCGGGGGCAACCACTCCGACGCCGAGCCCTTAACCGCCTTTGACACAGCCCAACTGTGCAAGGTTTACAATGTGTCCGATGCCAGCCAGATCACAAACGCCGCCTCCAACGGCGGCTGGAAGCGCAGGCCCCTGTGGGTTACCGTTGGCAACAGAACCTTCGCCGCTTCTTTATACGGGGTGCCCCACAACTACCCGGATGGAGACACCATACCCAACAACAACTTTAACGGCCAGCTGTGTGTACACTTTACCAACAGCACCGGCCATAACACCACCGTGGTTGACGGTATGCACCAGGATGCCATTCAGGAAGCCTACAACGCCTACTGGAAAAAATAGAAAAACAGGATGCCTGGGCGCCTGGCAGGCAGCCTATAACCTGCCTAAACCAAAAGGAAAAAGAATCGGCTATAAATGGCCGATTCTTTTTCCTTTTTCAGTTGATTTATGCTACAATATATCTATTGTTTTAACTTTTCAAGATAAAAGGAGTGCTATACTGCCTGTGATCGAAATCTTAGACACCACCCTCAGGGATGGCGCCCAGGGGGAAAGCATTGCCTTTTCTATTGACGATAAGGTGACCATTGCCAAGGCCTTGGATCAACTGGGTATGCACTATATTGAAGGGGGAAACCCCGGCGCAAACCCGAAGGACAAGTTGTTTTTTGAGCGAATGGAAAGCCAGCCCCTTGCCCATGCCCAGCTATGCGCCTTTGGCAGCACCCGTCATCCCCGCTTTACCCCTCAGGAAGACCCAGGGTTAAAAGCCCTTGTTCAATGCAAAGCCAAAGTGATCAGCCTTTTTGGCAAGTCTTCCTCCAGCCATGTAAGCCACATTTTGCGGGTACCTTTAGATGAAAACCTACAGATGATAAAAGACAGCGTGGCCTACCTGGTAAATAAAGGACGAAAGGTTTTTTTTGACGCAGAGCATTTTTTTGACGGCTTTAAAGAAGACAAGGAGTATGCCCTCCTGGCCCTACAAGCCGCCGTTCAAGGGGGGGTCTCCTGCCTGGTTTTGTGCGATACCAACGGAGGCAGCCTGCCCCATGAAGTATTTGACATTGTCAGCGAAGTCGCTCATCACCTTTCCCTTCCCTTGGGCATCCATTGCCATAACGACAGTGATATGGCCGTAGCCAACACCTTTATGGCCGTAAAAGCCGGTGCAACTCAAGTGCAGGGTACCATTGCCGGCATTGGCGAGCGGTGCGGAAACACAAATTTATGCAGTGTTTTGCCTACCCTTACCTTAAAAATGAACAAGCCGGGCCTTTCAAAAGAACGCCTGACCCTGTTAACCCCTGTTACCCGTTATATTACGGAGGTTATGAACATCTCTTTGCACAACAACCTGCCCTTTGTAGGGCACTCGGCCTTTGCCCACAAGGGGGGCATGCACATTGACGGCATCGAAAAAAAGAAAGCCTCCTTTGAGCACATTGCCCCTGAGGCTGTAGGCAACCATCGGCGGCTGCTGTTAAGCGACCAAAGCGGGCGAACGGGCATTTTTCGCCAAATGGAAAAAATAATCCCCGCTATTACCCGCTCTGCCCCCCAGGTAAGCGAAGTGATGGACCGGTTAAAGCGGCGGGAGCTGCGGGGCTACGCCTATGAAAATGCCGAGAGCAGCTTTGCCCTGATGGTGCTGGAAGCCTTTGGCCAGCGTAAAAGTTTTTACCAGGTTTTGGATTACCACGTTTTATGTAACAAAAACCGGGGCGATAACAGTGCCCAGGCCTTTATTAAAATAGAGGTCGATGGTACCCATGAAATTACTGCCGCTGAAGGAGACGGCCCCGTAAATGCCTTGGACAAGGCCATCCGAAAAGCCTTAGGCAGGTTTTACCCCTGTATTCAAAAAATGCGCCTGTCGGACTTTTCCGTTCGGGTGCTGGACACGGGGGGCACCGCTTCAACGGTGCGGGTTTTAATTGAAAGCACCGACGGCATCCACGTATGGAAGACCGTTGGTGTATCCATTAACATTATTCAAGCCTGCTTTAAAGCCTTATTAGATGCGGTAGATTACCAGCTAAGTTATTACCAATAAAATAGAAAATAAATGTAAAAGCATGCAATAAAAAAGGAGGGTGTTTCGTTATATGAGTGAAGGGGAAAAAGATCAGCTGCAAAACCAGGGTTCGGCCGATTCTAACCTTCAGCCTCTCTCTTTTGAAAGGCTTTATGAACTTTATGCTACAGATGTCCTTCGCGTAAGCTATTTTTATTTGAACGACAAGCAAAAAGCGGAGGATGTTTGCCAAGACGTATTTGTACGTTTAATGACAACAAACCCGAAGCTGGAACCGGGAAAGGAAAAGTCCTGGCTGTTAAAAGTAGCCTTAAACCGGTGTAAAGACTTATGGCGAAGCGGCTGGGCAAAACGGGTGGTCCTGGGCTCCCCCGCCTTTGAGCTGGTTCCAGCCCCCGACGCCATTGCCGCCCACGATGAGGAAGCGGCCATGATGGATGCCATTCACCAGCTGCCCGCTAATTTTAAAGAAGTGATTTTACTGCACTATTACCAAGGTTTTGGCATAGCCGAAATTGCTCAAATGCTTAGCCTGCCCGAGGGAACCATTTCCAGCCGCCTCTCCAGAGGCCGCAAAAAACTAGAAGATATTTTGAAAGGAGGTCGTTATGAATGATTGATATAGAAAAAAAGCTAAAAGAGTTGCCGGATGTGGCAAACGTTACTTTAGCCGGCATATCGGCCGATTCTTCACTGAAATATAAAATTCTCTCAGCAGCCAATACCCAACCGGCTAAAAATAAGAGAAATTTTTCCAGGCTTTCGATTGCCCTTACCAGCGTAAGTGCCTGCCTTGTTGTTCTGGCCCTGACCTTTACTGTTTTTCCAAACCTGTTTTCTGTTAAAACACCTGATCAGCCGCCAAACGATGTGCTGATTCAGCACTCCGCCGCCGGCCATACGGATGTGGATACGAGCCAAACCCGGGCCCTGCTCACCATTCCTCAAGACAGCATGAACATCACTGCCGGGGGCATGAACGTAAATCTTAGCAGCCTGTGGGCAGCAGGGGGCAACAACTTTCCCCTGGTGGCTGTTGATGGAAAGTATTACCGCCAGTTAACCGGGGTGGATGTAAGCGGGAACCTTGGGGAAAGCCTTGGAACCGTTGAAGTATACACCGATGAACCGGCCTTAGCCCCTCAAAGCGGGTTCATAAGCAACGTTGCCCCCCAAGGCAGCTCTATTTATGCCGTTTCCGGCCTGTCCACCAGCGGGCTGATTGCCGCTGACGTAAACGGCAGTGTTCTGCCCTTCCAGCGGATTAGTTTTGCCGGTACGGCCATTTTAGCAGGAGAAAGCCTTCAAAGCACCCTTGGTTTTTCCAGCAGCGATGTGAATAGCCTGCAGCTGTCCGATGTGGGCACCCTTACCGACAAGGCAAAGGCTCAGGAGCTCATCTCCTTTTTATTAAACAACGCCAGCTATTCCTCTCCCTCTTTGGGCAGGGGCAGCCAAATTTTGCACATTCAGCTGAAAAACGGCGTAACCATACAAATGTATGCTGATGATGATGTTTTCTCCGCCTGCGGTGCTTGGTCCTGCCCGGACTTCACCCAAGCTTTTCAAAATGCCTTAAACCAATAAAACAGCTTCTATACCAAAGAGGGCCCGGAAAATCTGTGTTTTTCCGGGCCTTCTTTTTATGTTCTTTTTTATATTCGTTTTAAAAAAAAGTATTCTGAAAAATTCTCTTCCTTGCTTTCGTATCTTCCTACCTCTTCATAACCAAGGGCTTTATAAAAATCCTTCCCCTGCCAGTTAAAAGTATCCAGGCGAATCATTTTAGCCCCCAGCTTTTTTGCCCGTTCTTCCACTTCCTTCATCAAAGCCCTGCCAATACCCTGGCCCCGGTAGCTCTCTAAAACAAACAAAGTGGAAAGGTAAAAAATATGAAAGGCCGTCATACAGCCGTCAGCCCCGGCGATGAGCTGCCCCTCTTGTTCCAGGCCAATGGAAACAGAGCCGGGGATGTTAACAGGAATGTGCTTTTGATCATCCCTTTCAAGCGCCTCTTCCAGCTGACTGACTTGTTGTTGGCTTAAATCGATAAAGTTCACAGATGGATCCCCTTTTTTATTCCGCCCTTCGTTCACTGGGCCTATAAGCTGCTGTGTCCCGGTTAATCACCATGGCGAAAGAAAACTTCATTTTCGCTTCTGGGGTCTGCTGCATCCCGCAAGGCATCCCCAATAAAGTTAATGGCTACCACCAACACAATAATGACAACCCCGGGGGGAATCCACAGCCAGGGTTGGGTGGTTAAAACCGTAATGGACTGAACCCCGTTAAGCAAATTGCCAAGGCTGACTGTGGGGCTTTGCACCCCCATGCCTAAAAAGCTTAAGGCGGCCTCGTCTAAAATAGACATGGCCACTGCCGAGGTGGCGTAAACTAAAACCGGGGCAAAAGTATTGGGCAGTATCTCTGAAAAAACAATGTGATAGGCAGGCATGCCCTGAATTTTTTTATTTTCGATATAGTGCATTTGCTTAATCGAAAGCACGTTGCCCCGAACAATCCGGGCTACCCCGGGCCAGCCGGTAAAGCCCATAATCAATATTAAATTCAGCAGTCCCGGCCCTACCAGGGCCGCTACCACCAGCACCAATAAAATATAGGGAAAGGACATAACCATATCGGTAAAGCGCATAATCACCATATCCACCCCGCCGCCTACATAGCCCGAAAGGAGCCCCAGCACCACCCCTATGCCAATGGCAATGGCGGTAGAGAGGATGCCTACCAATAGAGAGACCCGGCCTGCGTACACGAGCCTGGTCAGCATATCCCGGCCAATGGCATCGGTGCCCAACCAGTGCTTGGCTGAAGGGGCCTGGCCAAAGGGGCCTGCAATTTCCGTAGGAGAGTAAGGGGTAATCAGGGGGGCAAAAACCGAAGCCAGTACAAAAAGAACCAAAATAACCAGGCTGATCATGGCGGCTTTATGCTTTTTAAAGCGCCGCATCAACCGGGACATGGCCGACTGCTTTTTTGTTTTAGCCTTTGCGGCAGTGACAATACTCATCCTCTTTCTCCTCCTATTCATAGCGGATTCTGGGATCCGCTATGGCGTAGGCAATATCTGTTAGTAAATTGCCCACCACCACAATAATGGCCGAAAGCAGGCAAACCCCCATAATAACAGGGTAGTCCCTGGCCAAAATGGCATTCATGGTCAATAAGCCCAGCCCTGGCCAGGAAAAAACCTTTTCAACAATTACCGCCCCCCCCACCAACATGGGTATTTGCATGCCGATAACAGAAATAATGGATAATAGGGCATTGCGCATGGCATGGCGGTGAATGACCAAATACTTGCCAATGCCCTTGGCCTTGGCAGTACGTAAATAATCTTGCTGAAGAATTTCCAGCATGCTGGAGCGGATATAGCGAAGATAAGTGCCGGTAAGAGAAAAAACAAGAACGGATACGGGCATAATCATGTGCCCCAGCACATCTAAAAAGCCCCCGTCGGTACCCAGGGTACTCATGCCGCTGGAAGGAAGAATTTTAAGCTTTACGGTAAAAATATAGACCAAAATAATTGATAAAAAGAAACTGGGTACTGAAGTGCCTAAAAAAGAGAAGGTAACAATGCCATAGTCGGCCTTGGAATATTGGTGGGTAGCTGAATAGACCCCCAGGGGAATGGCCAGGCCCAAGCTGATTAAAATGGATACCCCAATAAGCAAAACCGTAGGCCCCACATGGCTTAAAATCATTTGAGAAACGGGGGTATATTTGCTGATGGAGTAGCCCAGGTTCCCCTTAAACAGTTCCTTCATCCAGGTAAAATACTGTATGTGAACCGGGTCGTTAATGCCCAGCTGCTCCGCTCTGATCTCAACAGCCTCCTGGGAGACCCGGGGGCCCTGAAGCATATCCAGGGGACTGCCCGGGGCCATGTTCATTAAGGCAAAATCAATAATGGTAATGCCAATAAGCACGGGAATGGCAATTAAAATTCTCTTCCAAATGTATTTAAACAATAGCTGCGCCTCCTTGCTGCTTATCCATTACATAATGGCAGGCTACCCAATGCTCTGTTCCCGCAGGGGTATGAGCCTTTTGAAGCACCGGCCGCAGGGTTTTGCATTTTTTCATCCTAAAGGGGCAGCGGTCGTAAAACTTACAGCCGGTCCGCTCCTTTTCATTTCGGGCCTCCCCCTGTAAAATAGGGGCTTGGCCCCCCTCATCCCGCAAATGGGGGTTAGGCACCGGGGCCGCATTACACAGGGCCTGGGTGTAGGGATGCAAAGTATAGGTAAACAGTTCCTTTGTAGGGGCCAGTTCAATAATTTCGCCCAGGTACATTACCGCCACCCGGTCGCTTACATAGCTAATGGCTCCCAAGCCATGGGCAATAAACAGGTAGGTCAGCTGTTTTTCTTTTTGAATGTCTTTTAAAAGGTTTAAAATTTGGGCCTGAATGGATACGTCCAAGGCCGATACGGGCTCATCGCAAATTATCACCCTGGGGTTTAAAGACAGCGCCTGGGCGATACAAATGCGCTGGCGCTGGCCCCCAGAAAATTCGTGTGGGTAGCGGTCAATAGACTTTTTAGACAGCCCCACCTGATCCATCAGGGTATAAATTTGCTTATCCACCTGGTTTTTAGGAACAATACGGTGGTACAAAAGGGGCGTGCGCAAAATATTGCCCACGGTTTTGCGTGGGTTCAAGGCCGAGTAAGGGTCTTGGAAGATCATCTGAATTTCAGTTCGGATTTCTTTTTTAGCCTTCTTCTTCATCTCAAAAAAAGGCTGGTTTTGGTAGAAAACTTTGCCGGCCGTAGGGGTTTCAAGGCCTACAATCATCCTGCCCAGGGTCGATTTTCCACAGCCCGATTCCCCTACCAAACCCAGGGTTTCCCCTTGGTAAATGTCTAAATTCACCTGGTCTACGGCCAGAACCGTATTTTTAGGGTTTTTAAATTTTTTTTCAAGATTTTCTACCCTAATCAGTCCTTGGGGCTGGGTTGCTTTAATTTGTGCTTCACTCACCGCTGATCACCTGCTTTTCTTCGGCCATTTTCCAGCAGCGTATTTGCTGCTGGCCCCCAATGTTCACAAGGGTTTGGGGTTGGCGGCACTTCTCTTCGCTGTAAGGGCAGCGGTCAAAAAAACGGCAGCCTTCTACCTGATCGTAGTTTTCCGGCACGGTACCCTTGATCACTTTCAAGCGCTCTTGCCCAAAGGTGCCTGTTTCCGGCACCGAAAGGAAGAGGCCTTGGGTATAGGGGTGGGCAGGGCGGTCAAATATTTCCCACACACTGCCTTTTTCTACAATCTGCCCGGCATACATTACAATCACCCGATCTGCCAGTTCAGCCACCACCCCAATGTCGTGGGTGATGAGCATGAGGGCCAGCTGGCTGTTTTTTTGAATGGTTTTAAGCAGCTGAATAATTTGCGCCTGAATGGTTACGTCAAGGGCGGTTGTCGGCTCATCGGCAATGAGCAGTTTGGGGTCGCAGCTAAGGGCCATAGCAATCATCACCCGCTGGCGCATCCCCCCCGAAAGGGTGTGGGGATAGCGCTTGAGCATCCCCTCCGGGTCTGGCAGCCCCACTTTTTCAAGCAAGTCCCTGGCCCGTTCCCTGGCTTCTTTTTTTGGCATATGCAAATGAACCTCAATGGCTTCTGTTAGCTGCTTGCCAACAGAAAGCACCGGGTTCAAAGCCGTTAAGGCATCTTGAAAGATCATGGTCAGGCTGTTGCCCCTGATTTGATCCATCTGTTTTTCTTTTAACGTTAAAAGGGGTTTCCCCTCAAAGAGAACCTCCCCCCGGGTAACCTTACCGCTTGGGGGCAACAGGTCCATAATAGAAAGAGCCGTAAGGCTCTTTCCACATCCCGATTCACCCACAATGCATACAATTTCGCCACTGTTTACATGAAAAGAGACATCCTTTAGCTTTTCGACCAGCTTTCCGCTTTCTCGAAAGGCCGTATGTATATTTTTAACTTCAAGTAAGTGTTTCAACCTTTAACCTCGCTTTTAGACGGGGCTTACTCCACGTCCCATTTTTCCACATTGATGAAGGCCCCATAAGCCCTGGGCTCTACGTTAACCAACCGGTTATTAGCCGCCCCCAGAACCCTGGTTACATAAACCGAGATGAGGGGTGCTTCTGTTTGCATAATATCATCTATTTTGCGGTAAATTTCTTTTAATTCCTGGGTATCGCCGGTTGTTTGAGTTTGGGCAAGCAGCTCATCCACCTGGGGGTTTACATAAGCGCTGTTATTGCCGCTGCCTGCAAGCCAGGCAATGTCAATATAATAATCAATCGGAGCAATGGTGTACTGAACAGCATACATCTGGTAACTGCCGCTTCCTGCAGCCGTCATCAGCGAGTGGAAGTCAATACTTTTCACCTGTACTTTTACGCCGATTTCGGCTAAATTGGCCACAATAACATCGGCTGCTTTGGCAAAGGTGGCATCCCCCGAGTTAATGAGCAGCTCCAGGGTTTGATTGCTGTCCCATCCGGCTTCGGCCAAAAGTTCCCTGGCCTTTTGGGGATTATATTCAAGGGGCTGTAAGGTTTCGTCGTAATAAGGGCTGTAGGAGGTGATGAACCCGTCAATCACGGCCCCTTTTCCCCCCAAGAGCCCTTCTAAAATCAGCGGCCGGTTAATACCATACAAAATAGCCTGGCGCACCCTTGCATCGGGCACCGCACTTTGATGAATAAAAAGCAATTGGTTGGTAATGGGCTCTTCCAGCAAACTGCGCACATGGGCAATGTTTTCTACAAAGGCATAGTCTTCTACGGGAATAATGCCCATGGTAGGCAGGGTTAAATCAATTTCACCCGATTCAAGGCCTGCATACAGCTGGCTGCCCTGAACAATTTTAAAGTTCAGCCGGTCAATGTTGGGCTTGCCTTTAAAGTAGTTTTCATTTGCCTTGTATTCAATATAGTGATCCTTATCTACATTCACCAGGGTGTAGGGGCCGCTGACCACGGTAGGTTTATTAAAAAACTCGTGGGTGGAAAGCTCCGATGGGGGCACATCTTTTAAAATATGTTCAGGCAGGGTAAATAAATACCTTGCAAAGGCATTTTGGAAGGTGGGCAGGGCCATGGGGGCCTTTGAAATAAAGTTGACCGTGTGATCATCTACCTTTATAACCCCTTCCAGCTGTGTTGCCCCTTCGGGGGAAAAGCCACTTTCGTCAAAACCCACCAAGGAGGCATAGCCGAAAATGCCGCTGGAGCCTGTTTCTCTGTTGGTTAGGCGCAGCACGGTAAACAATAAGTCGTCTGCAGTAATGGGCTGCCCGTCAGACCAGCGGGCACTGGGGTTTAATCTAACGGTAAAGGTTCGTTGGTCCTTTGTTGTTACTTCATCGGCTAACATGCCGTGAAAGGCCATGTCTTCTCCCAGTTCCACCAGAGGCAAAAACAAAAGGCCGGTAGCGTACTTGTTCAGCTCTCCCCCATCTTGCAAAAGGGGGCTTAAGGTACCTAGGGAGTCGGTTACGCCGATGTTGACAATTTTTTCTTCCTGGGCTTTGGCCGTAATAGATTGGACGCTGGTTACAATCAATAGCAGGGCAATAAATATGCTAAAAAACTTTTTCATGGTCATCCTTCTTTCTTTATATAGTGCTCACTTTTACTTTAGTGCTGACTTTCACCTCGGAAAGAGATTTTTGATAAAACACTACATATAGTATATGTCCACTTTCTGTGGGTTCTAACCTTGGTTTGCCTGTAAAACGGCTTTATGCTATCTTTATTATACTGGCTTTCGTATTCTTTTACCACCTTGTTTTTTTAGTGTACAGATTGTTTTTAAAGGCCTTTGCATCCTGGAGCCTTTGAATGCGCTGGTATTTTAATCACCTGGTTTTCGCCTTGGCCCCAGGCCCTCATAAAAGCCCTTCACTCCTTGGTTTTTATAGCTACATTCTTTTTGAACCCTGGTCCTTTTTATATAAATCAGGCTCATTTATTATACCATATTTTGAAAGGAATGAATATTTGAAAAATATTTATTCACCATTTTCTTTTTATTGCATATTTATTCATAATATCTTTAAAAAATTGTGGTTCACTTCCTCCTCCCCCACTACAAATTGTGGAAAACTTTATCGGAATATAACCGTATATACACACCTCCGAAAAGATGTTCCTATTGAAAACCCCTGTTTTTTTTGCTATCATACAATTGCTCAGTGGAAAAGCTTGCTGACGGCAAAAGTTTTCCACAATTTTTTTGCCTGTATACCCATACATAACAGGCTGCCTTTTAACAAGTAATAAATGGGGAGTATAAGATGAACGTAACGGAGCTTTGGGATAAAACATGTAAAATACTGCGGGAAGAGATGAACGAAGTTTCCTTCCGCACTTGGATTACCGGTTCGCTCAAACCGGTCGCCCTGGTGGAGAACTGTTTTTTTGTTGAGGTTGTAACCGACTACATGAAACAGATGATTACCACCCGCTATCATAGTTTAATCACCAATGCCCTTTTAACCGCCGCCGGGCATCCCGTTTCCCTTGAAATGCTCTCTCCTGATGAGGTAAAGGCCCGTAAACAGCGGGAAAACAGCCCTGCCGCCAACGAAAAAGATCAGATTCATTTAAACCCCAACTACACCTTTGACAGTTTTGTGGTTGGCAACGGCAACCGTTTTGCCCACGCCGCTTCCCTGGCCGTAGCCGAGGCCCCTTCTGAAGCGTATAACCCTCTGTTTATCTACGGTGGGGTTGGCCTTGGCAAGACCCACTTAATGCATGCCATTGGCCATTACGTCCAGCAGCAGTACCCCCATTTAAAACTGATGTACATTACCAGTGAAAATTTTACGAACGAACTGATTACCGCCATTCAAACAAATAAAAACGTAGAGTTTCGTAACCGCTTTAGAAATGTAGATATTTTAATGGTGGACGACATTCAGTTCATCGCCGGCAGGGATTCAACCCAGGAAGAGTTTTTCCATACTTTTAACGCCCTGCATACCAGCGGCAAGCAAATTATTTTAACCAGCGACAAGCCCCCAAAGGACATTGCCCGTTTAGAAGAGCGGCTGTGCAGCCGTTTTGAATGGGGCCTCATTGCCGATATTCAGCGGCCGGATATTGAAACCCGTATTGCCATTTTGCGCAAAAAGTCCCAGCGGGATCACGTTGCCGTACCCGATGAGGTGCTGGAGATGATTGCCCAGCGAATCGACTCCAACATTCGGGAACTGGAAGGCTCCTTAACCCGTTTGGTGGCTTTTTCTACCCTAACGGGCAAAACCATTGACTTGCCTTTAGCCGAAGAAGCCCTGCGGGAATTGTTTGCCCAGCGTGAAAATAAGCGGGTGACCTGCTCTTTAATTCAAGAAACCGTTGCCTCCTACTATTCCGTAACCGTTGATGATTTAAAAGGCAACCGCCGCAACCGGGAGGTTACCGTGCCCAGGCAGGTAGCCATGTTCCTTTCAAGGGAAATACTGGGCCTGTCTTTGCCTAAAATCGGGGAGCAGTTTGGCGGCCGGGATCATACCACCGTCATTCACAGCTGCGATAAAATCACGAATCTCATCAAGGAAAACCCTGGTTTCCTCTCGCAAATCGACGACATCCGCAAGCAATTAAACAGTGAAAAAGCGTAGCTTACAATATGATGAAAGTCAGCCCCTATTTTAAAGTAATCAAAAGCATGTATAGCGAAAACCTATCCCCTTTGATAGGTTTTTTTGCACAAGGGTTTTGCCTTTTTGTAAACTCTCGGGTTTTTTTAATTTTTTACAAGGTTTTCTTATTTCGTTATAGAATATAAACGTAAGGAAATACCGCACAAAAGAAAGGCCGGCGAAGGGGCAAGGATTTTTTGTGGAAAATAAAAAAAGTACAGGAATCACCCTGCTGTTCCCAGTATTTTTGATGATGTGTTACGCAAAAAAATTTCTTACTCATGACGCCAACTTGTGTGATATTGACTTTCGTTGTTATATGGTATATGTTCATACGCCTACTTTTTTAAAAGGGGGATCATTCAATGGCTTCCTATCAAGAACAAGCTCTGGAAAACGGTTTGCAGGTTTTTTCCTACCCGCTGCCCCACCTTCACTCCATTGAAGCGGCCCTTTACTTTAAGGCCGGGCCTATTTACGAGGAAGAGGGCAATTTTGGCATCAGCCACCTGCTGCAGCACATGTGCCTGCGCAATTTAAACGGCATCCCCAAAAAAGAGCTGGTCAGCCGATTGGATGCCATGGGCACGGTTTTGCAAGGCTTTGTTTATCCCGAGGCCATTGTGTTTCGCATGCGTTTTTCGCCCCGTTTTTTTGACCAGGCCATAGAACTGTTCAGTCATTTTTTCGTTCCCGGCACCTGGACAGGCAGCGAAATTGACGACGAAAAAGCCATTGTGCTCAGGCAGATTGAAAACGAAGACCCGGATTTTACCTCCACCACCCGGGAGCATTATTGGCGCACGGGCAAAGCGGTGCACCCCCTGCGGGGCACCCTTGCATCGGTTAAAGGTATTTCTCCCGGCCTTTTGCACCAATTTAAAGAAACGGTGCTCCGCCCTGCCAACGCCTGCTTTGTGTTAACAGGCAATTTTTCTAAAGGCATGCTTGCCAGCAGCTACGAAATTTTTTCTCAGTGGGGCAATAAGGGCCCTTCTCTATTTGAACAGGCCCTGCCCTTTAACTTTTGCTTTAGAGATGAAAAGAGCGATGTTTTTATAGAAAACAGCGAGCATAAGGCTCATGTGCAGCTATCCTTTGATATTAACGACGAATTGATCTTCCCCATCTGTGTTGATGTCCTCAATTTAATTGTGGGCCAGGGCCCCGGCTCGGCCCTGTATGTGGCCCTAAGGGATGAACAGGCCTTAACCGACGAGGCGGCCTCCTACGTTGAAGAGGTAGGCCAGTTCAGGCGCATGGTGATTGAATTTTCCCTGCCCAACCTCTGCCTGGAAGAAGGCATTCGCGGGGTTTTTCAGGTGCTTTATAAGTTAACCCAGCACATCAGCACCCGCAAATTTGCCCGGTCTACCGTTTATTTTGGCGACAACCTGTCTTTTATTACCGATGATGCCCTGGCATTGAACGCCCGGTTGGGCTGGGCCTACCTGTCTGAACGGGCGGAGGAATGGGAGCCGGAGATGCGGCTTAAAATGTATGAGGATATTACAAAAGAAGACATGCTGGAAACGGCCCAAACGGTTTTTAAGCCCAGCAACCTTTGCTGCTATGTTTGCCATAACCCAGCCATTTTGCCAAAAGAGCAGTTGGCCGCCCTTATCAACGAAGCCCGGCTTTTGCTAAGCTAGGTCCTTCGTTTCATGAAGCTCCCTTCAGGGTATTTACTTTATATAAGGCGACGCCTTTTTAAAACATTTACTTAAAGGAGTACCCATGGGAAAGGAAAAAATACGTATCTGTAAAAAATGTTCCGGTTTGGATGTAGGCCGGTTAAAGGAAAAATACGGCGACCAGACCGTTTCAAAAGGCTGTATTGGCAAATGCCTCCACCGCTCCCCCGAGCTGCGGGGCACTTGCTACGGCTATATTAATCACCAGTTTGAAATTACCCTTAACGAAAAGGATTTTATGACCAAAATTAATGATGCCCTGAAGTAAAACAACCTTACTTGTTAATGACACAAAAAAAGGCACTTCCCTCTTAATCCCCATGTTGCCCCTTGTATATGGGTTTTTTGACTGGGTGAGAAAAGGCACTGGGTTTTCATCCCCCCTTTCTCCTTTGTCTTTGCTTTTTTAACACACCGTGCCTTGATAAAGGAGGGTTTTGATGATTGGCCTGATCGTAGCCCACGGCCAAAACCGGGAAATTGGCTTTAAAGGCAACATGCCCTGGCATATTCCACAGGATTTGCGCCGCTTTCAAAACTTAACCTACGGTCAAAGCGTCATCATGGGCCGAAAAACCCTCGAATCCATTGGCGGCCCCTTGCCCGGGCGGGTCAACTACATCCTCTCTTCCACCAAAAAATATGAAGGGCCGAATGTAGTAATGGTGCCCTCTGTTGATATTGCCGCCAGGGATGCAGCCCAAAAGGGCCTGAACCTCTACATCGGCGGCGGGGCTGCCCTGTATGAACAGGCTCTGCCCCTATGCGATTTTTTATACATTACAAAGGTGCACCAAACCTTTGCAGCCGACACCTTTTTTCCCGCCTTCGATGAAAGCAATTATTTGCTCCTCCTTGAAAGAAGGGTTAAAGCCCCTATCCCCTATACCTTTTATACCTATGGAAAAAAGGTATCGCCTGCAAAGCCCTAAAGGAGGCCTTTTTTATGGCTGATACTTGGCTTTTTTTTGATGTGGGCGGAACAATGGCAGATGAAAGCTGGCAGGAGCTGGAAATCATCGAAAAATTGGCTGCCGCCTTTGGTTGCCAGGGCTTGATGTACACAAAAGAACATATACAAAAGGCTTTAAAAGAAGCCTCCCGTCAATACCTTCCCCCTGTAAAAGGGGCAATTGGCATGCTTTCAAAAACTAAAGCGCAGTATATGGCAATTTCTTCCCAAATCACATACAACCCAGCTTTGGTTTTTTTATACCCTCAGGTAAAAGCCACTCTGGCTGCCTTGGGCCGCCGCTACCCCTTAGGTATCATTGCCAATCAGCCCATCCATGGCCAAGAAATGCTTAAAGTCCTGGGTATTCATCATTATTTTTCTCTTTTTGCCCTGTCTGGAGATATCGGTTTCGCCAAGCCCGACCCCAGACTTTTTTTATATGCCCTTCAAAAATCCGGCTGCTCCCCCCAACAGGCCGTGATGATCGGAGACCGGCTGGATAATGATATTTATCCGGCCAACAGGCTAGGCTTTACCACCCTTAGGCTTTTACAGGGCCTGGGCAAAGAACAACTGCCTAAAAGCCCATTTTATCAGCCAAGGCACACCCTGTCATGTTTTCATGACCTTTTACACTTTTTTTAGGCCCCTTGGCTAAAAAAATAAAAATTTATATTGCAAATTATAAAATAGTGTGTATAATTAAATTATCGAAAACGTTTTAAATGTTTTTTTCCTTTGTTGCAAAGCCCTTTTATCTTTTTTTATCCTTCACCGAAAACGTTTTTGGTTAAAAATTCTATTTAAAGAAGGGGTGGAACGACCCTTGAACATTAAAGAATTTTCACGCCGGTGCGGCCTTTCTGTTTCTACCGTGAGCAAGGCCCTGAACAACTACCCGGACGTAAGCGAAAAAACCCGTTTGTTTGTGCAAAAAAAGGCCGCCCAGTTAGGCTACCATGCCAACGCCCAGGCCAGGGCCTTAAAAATGGGCAAAACCTTTAATTTAGGTGTTTTGTTTGACGAAGGTAAAACCTCTGCCCTGTCTCATCACTATTTTTCAACGGTGCTGGACGGTTTTCAAGTAGAGGCCGCCCGCCAGGGATACGATATTTCCTTTATTAACCATCACATTGGCACTACCAAAATGACCTATTTAGAACACTGCCGTTACCGTAATTTAGACGGCATCTGCCTGGCCTCGGTAAACTATTACGACCCGGAAATAATACAGCTGGTGACCAGCGGCATTCCTATTATTACCATTGACCATGAGTTTGACCAGCCCACCAGCCTTTGCATCCGCTCTCAAAACCACCAGGGCATTTGGGATATGGTACACTTTTTACACAGCCAAGGGCACTATCATATTGCTTTTATTTATGGCAACCACTGCGCCGTAACCCAAACCCGGGTTCAAAGCTTTACCCAAACCATGGCGCATTTGAACCTGCCCTTGCCCCCTGAATATATGATTGAAGGGGACTACCACCAGCCTGAGCTCATTAAAAAAAACACTAAAAAGCTCTTAAACCTTTCCCACCCTCCCACCTGCATTATGCTGTCTGATGATTATTCGGCCTTGGGGGCCTTTGAAGCCGCCAAGGAACTGGGCCTTGTAATCCCTGAAGACATTTCCATTGTAGGCTTTGACGGCATTCCCCACATGCAGTTTTTTTCGCCCAAGTTAACTACCGTTTATCAAGATGCTACCCGCATTGGCCTTGAGGCTGCCATACAGCTGATTAACCTGATTGAAAACCCTAAAGAAGAGCAAGGGGAGCACGTTGTGATTCCCTGCGAGATTTGGCCTGGCGAAACCGTTAAAAATCTAAGTCCTTCATCTTACCTGGTCCCTAGCCCTTAGGGGTAAATAATATATTATTTAGGAGGAAAAACCTATGAAAAAATTGGTAGCCTTATTCCTGTCTATGGCGCTGTTCCTTGGCGCCGCCTCAGCCCTGGCTGAATTTGCTGTTCCCGCCACCGGCGAAAAGTTTGTAATCTATGCCTGGAATGATGAGTTTAAAGGCATGCTGCAAAACTACTACATTCCCGCCATTGGCGGAACCGTAAATGATGCAGGGGATATGACCCTGCCCAACGGTGATACGATTGACTTTGTTATCAACCCCAACGACAACGGTGTATACCAACAAAAATTAGACGCAGCCCTGGCCGCCGGGGAGCACATTGACATGTTTTTAGTGGAAGCGGACTATGCCCTTAAATATGTAGACAGTGAGTTCACCAAACCCCTTAGCGAAGTAGGCATTACCGAAGAGGACATGGCCCAAAATCAATACCCCTACACCATTGATGTAGCCAGGGATGCAAACGGCGTCATCAAGGGTACGGCCTGGCAAGCTGCCCCGGGGCTGTTTTTGTACCGGCGCAGCCTGGCCGAAAAATACTTGGGCGTAAAAACCCCTGAAGAAATGCAGGAAAAAGTTAAGGACTGGGATACCTTTTTAACCACCGCCAGAGAAGTAAACGAAGCTTCCCAGGGGCAAACCAAACTCATTCCCTCCAACGGGGATGTTTGGCAGGTTGTGCGCACCGTACGGTCTACCCCCTGGGTTGACGAAGAGTATAACCTGGTGATTGATGACCAGGTAAAATGGTACTTCGACTTTGCAAAAACCCTGAGGGAGGAAAACTTAACAGCCAATGCCTCCCCCTGGAGCGAAGCCTGGAACGCCGGGGTGGGCAATGATAGCATTATGGGCTACTTTTTCTCTACCTGGGGCATTCAATGGACCATGGTTGGCAACAGCGGCGGCACCCAGCCCGGCGAAGGCACCTACGGCGACTGGGCAGCTGTAAACGGCCCTCAGCCCTATTACTGGGGCGGCACCTGGCTAACGGCCGCAGCTACCAACACCAACCTGCCCTTAACCAAAGACATTATGGAGTTTTTTACCATCCGTACTGATTCCATGAAGGACTATTGCTTAGACTCTAAAGACTATGTGAACAACACCCAAGCCATTCAAAGCATTATTGATGAAGGCTTCTCCTTTGACTTTTTAGGCGGCCAGGATCACTATAGCCTCTTCCAGGCCGTAACCCCCTTAATCGATACCTCTACCATGAGCCCCTACGATCAAAACATTAACATCGCCATGGACACGGAAGTAACCGCCTATGCCACGGGCGAAAAAGATTACGAAACGGCCATTGAAGACTTTAAGGCCGCCGTGGTCGATCTCTTCCCGGAAATTACTGCTGAATAACAAACCTACCGGGGCGGGAATTTCCCGCCCCTTCTTTTCTTTTCATTGCAGCCTATAAGGGAGTGTATTAACGTGGCCCGCCAACATGACCATCTTTTATCCAAAAATAGAAAGGCCCCCAAGGGAATCAGCTATGCCAAGTACGGCTATTTGTTTATCCTTCCCTTTTTTTTGGTATATTTGTTTTTTCAGGCCTATCCGCTGATTAACACCATTTACTTGGCCTTTCAAAAATATATGATCACAGGGGCCAATAAAACCATCGGCCCTGCTTTTACAGGCCTTGCCAACTTTCAAAATGTATTAGCCAAGGGCAACACCATTCAGGTGTTTAAAAACACCTTTGTCATGTGGATAATCAATTTTATTCCTCAAATGTTTTTGGCCCTGGTTTTGGCCAAATGGTTTACCGATACGCGGATGAAAATACGGGGCCAAGGAGTGATTAAGGTAATGGTATACATGCCCAATATCATCACCGCCGCCAGCATTTCTGTTTTATTCTACTCGTTAATGGCCTATCCCCAGGGGCCCTTTAACTCCCTTTTAGCAAGCCTGGGCATCATTGACAAGGCCACCTACCTGAACCCGGGCAGTGCGGCCACGGTAGCCGTTCCCTTTTTGGAAAAGGGCTGGCATACCCGCATTGCCATTGCTTTTATCAACTTTTGGATGTGGTATGGCCATACCATGATTGTTTTGATTGCAGGTATCCTGGGCATTTCTCCCAGTTTATACGAAGCCGCCCAGGTTGACGGGGCCTCCAGCAACCAAATTTTTCGTAAAATTACCCTGCCCTTGCTGAAGCCCATTTTGCTCTATACCCTGATTACCAGCCTTATTGGCGGCATGCAGATGTACGACGTGCCTGCCATGATGCTCCAACAGGGTTCCCCTGCCAAAACCATGGTGCAAACCGTAACCATGTATATTATGGATTTGGTTTACACCGGCACCAAGGACTATGGCCGCGGGGCAGCCGTATCGGTGTTGCTGTTTTTGGTTACCGCCCTATTGAGCCTGGTGCTGTTTTATGTTATGCGAGATAAGGACGGGGCAAAAGAAAATAAAAAAGGAGGTGCCCTCAAATGAGAAGCTACCATCGGCGCCTTCTTGCTAAAAAAATGCTTATTTATACCGTTTCGATTCTTTTATGCCTGTTGAGTATCCTTCCCTTTGCTATTATGTTTGTAAACGCCACAAGGGATAATTACAGCATTCAACAAGGTATCAGCTTTATTCCCGGCAACAAACTAAAAGATAACCTTGAAACCCTTAACAACAGGCAGAATTTTGATGTGCCAAGGGGCATGTGGAACTCCTTTCAAATCTCCTCCCTGTCCACCATCCTGGCCTTATACATTAGCACTTTAACGGCCTACGGGCTAATTGTATACCGGTTTAAGGGGCGTAAGGCTGCTTTTACCTTTATTATGGCCGTGCTGATGATTCCTACCCAGGTGAGCATTGTTGGTTTTTTTACCTTTATGTTTAAATTAGGGCTGACCAACACCTATATTCCCCTGATTTTACCTGCCGCCGCCTCCCCTGCCATGGTGTTTTTTATGCGCCAGTACATGTTGGGGGCCTTTCCCCTTGAAATTGTGGAAGCCGCCCGAATTGACGGCAGCGGTGAATTTCGCACCTTTAACACCATTGCCCTGCCCATGATGAAACCAGCCTTGGCTACCCAGGCCATTTTTGCCTTCATCGGCTCTTGGAACCGGCTGTTTGAGCCAACCATGATTCTCTCTTCCCAAAGCAAGTACACCATGCCCATGCTGGTTTCCCTTCTTAGAAGCGACCGGTTTAGAACGGATTTTGGCACCGTGTACCTGGCTTTGTCCTTAACGGTCATCCCCCTGTTTGTGGTGTACTTTGCCCTGTCAAAATTTATTATCCGGGGCGTCGCCATGGGCGGGGTAAAAGAGTAGTAAAATATTTAGTAAGGTGCATTACCCTTTACTATTTAGCATTAACAAAAAACCCCAAACGTAAAGCCTGGAATGCATGAAGGCGGCAGAAAAGAGGCGATGCCTCCCTTCATATAAAATCGGGACCCAGCGAGGCCCATTGGCCCCTTTATTGCGGTGGGTCTGGGCGATTTTGATAAAAAAGGGGCAATGCCCCAAAATCCCTACGCTACGGATTCCTCTGCCCGGGCACGCTGTCTCTTTCATTCATCCCTTGGGTACAAGGTATGTAACTTGAAACAATAAATGTAGCAATGCTACCAGGAGGAATCTGCAAGTCCAATAAAATGAATTTCATTTTATTGGGAGGGTACCGACTTGTTAGGCACCCTGTAACAAAAAGAAGAAGTGCTTTCGCACTTCTTCTTTTTTGTTATTCGGGTAAAGTTTTCCCTTATTCCTGGCCGGCTAAGCGCTTGTAGAGAGACAGCTTTTTGGCTGCTTCTTCCTCGGCTTCGGCAAAGAGTTTTTCAGCCGCTTCAGGGAATTGCTTCATCAGGGAGGTGTAGCGCACTTCGCCTTTTAAGAATTCCTGGTAGCTTTGGCTGGGGTCTCTGCTGTCAATAATCAGGGGGTTTTTGCCCTCTTCTTCCAGCAAGGGGTTGTACCTGAACAAGGGCCAGTAGCCGGTGTTTACAGCTTTTCTGATTTCGGCCTGGGCCAAGCCCATGTTAATGCCATGGTTGATACAGGGGGCGTAGGCAATGATGATGGATGGACCAGGGTACGCTTCCGCTTCTGTTACGGCCTTCATCAGCTGTGCGGGGTTGGCGCCCATGCCTACCTGGGCTACGTATACATAGCCATAGCTCATGGCCATCATGGCCAGGTCTTTTTTACGGGTGCGTTTGCCCGCTGCGGCAAACTTCGCTACAGAACCGGTAGGGGTGGCCTTGGAGGCCTGGCCGCCGGTGTTGGAGTAGACTTCCGTATCCAAAATTAAGATGTTTACGTCTTCCCCTTGGGCGATGACGTGGTCTAAACCGCCAAAGCCAATGTCATAAGCCCAACCGTCGCCGCCGATAATCCAGATGGATTTTTTTACCATTAAATCGGCTTTTTGGTAAATGGCTTCTGCCAGGGTATCAAGTTCGCTGCCGGAGGTGCGCAGTTCATCAACCAGTTTAAGCAGGGCTTTAGAGGCCGTCTTGCTCTCTTCTGCATTGTCTTTGCCATCAAGCCAAGCCTTACAAGCATCTTTTGCATCCCCGTTTACTTTTTCGGCTAAAGAGGCCACCTGCTCGGCCAGCTTATCGCGGCGCTGAGATACGGCCAGGTTCATACCAAAGCCAAACTCGGCGTTGTCTTCAAAAAGGCTGTTTGCCCAAGCGGGGCCGTGCCCTTCGTCGTTTACAGTGTAGGGGCAGGTGGGGGCAGAACCGCCGTAAATAGAGGAGCAGCCCGTGGCGTTGGCAATCATCATTCTATCGCCAAAGAGCTGGGTAATCAATTTTACATAGGGGGTTTCGCCGCAGCCTGCGCAGGCACCGGAGAATTCGAACAGGGGTTTTAAAGCCATGGCGTTTTTAACAATGGTTTTGTTCCCCACTTCGGTAATTTCGTCAATCGTCTGGGCAAATTCCCAGTTTTTCTCTTCGCCCTTTTGGCTTTCCAGGGGTTCCATACGCAAAGCCTTGGTTTTAGAAGGACATACTTCTACACAGTTGCCGCAGCCGGTGCAGTCCATTACGCTAAATTGCAGCCGGTATTCTTTGCCGGCAAATTCCTTACCGGTGGCCTTTAAGGTTACAAAGCTTTCAGGCGCTTTGGCTTTTTCTTCCTCAGTAATATATACGGGGCGCATCACGGCATGGGGGCATACCAATACACAGGTGTTACACTGTATACAATTTTCAGGCAGCCACTGGGGCACGTTTACGGCGACACCGCGCTTTTCGTACTGGGAGGTGGCAGTAGGAACCACACCAGCCGGATCAAAGGCGGAAACAGGTAATTTATCCCCTTCCTGGGCCAGGATGGGAGCAACCACTTCTTCAAAGTACTGGGTTGCAGGCACTTTAAGTGGAGTAGCACCGGTAGTGGCATTGGCCCACTGAGCAGGTACCGCTACTTCTTTAAGGCCGGAGATAGCAATATCAATAGCGGCCCAGTTTTGTTTAACCACGGCATCCCCTTTGCGGCCGTAAGTTTTTTGAGCATACTCCTTCATGTACTTGTCGGCGTCTTCATAAGGAATAACGTTGGCAAGTTTAAAGAAGGCAGCCTGCATAATGGTGTTAATACGCCCGCCCATACCCACTTGTCGGGCCAGGTCAATGGCGTTAATGGTGTAGAAACGGATGTTTTTCTTAGCCAAATCCTGTTTTAAGGAAACAGGCAGGTGCTCTTCCATCTCCTCGGGACTCCATTGGCTGTTTAATAGGAATACGCCGCCGTCTTTTAAAGAAGAGGTCATATCATACATGGTGACATAGGCCGGGTTATGGCAGGCCACAAAGTCAGCCGTATCGATTAAATAGGTGCTTTGAATGGGCTTTTTGCCAAAGCGCAGGTGGCTTACGGTAATCCCGCCGGATTTTTTAGAGTCGTAGGAGAAGTAGCCCTGGGCATACATGTTGGTATGATCCCCAATAATTTTAATGGAGTTTTTGTTGGCGCCAACAGTGCCGTCGGAGCCCAAACCATAAAATTTACAGGCTACGGTGCCCTCGGGGGCGGCAATTACTTTTTCGCCTAAGGCTAGGGATGTATTGGTTACGTCATCGGTAATCCCAATGGTGAAGTGGTTTTTCATCTCCCCGGCCAGGTTGTCGTAAACGGCTTTGACCATGGTGGGGGTAAACTCTTTGCTGCCCAGGCCATAGCGGCCGCCGATTACGTCGATATCGCCTTTGCCGGCTTCTTTTAAAGCGGCAACAACATCTTCGTACAGGGGTTCGCCCAGGCTGCCGGGCTCCTTCGTGCGGTCAAGCACAGCAATGCGCTTTACGCTTTGAGGCAGGGCTTTGATGAAATAATCCATAGAGAAGGGGCGATAGAGCCGCACCTTTAACAAGCCTATTTTTTTGCCTTGTTTTTCAAGCAAAGCAATGGTTTCCTCAATGGCTTCACAGCCGGAACCCATGGCAATAATAACTTCTTCGGCATCGGGGGCACCTACATACTCATAAAGTTTATAGCTGCGGCCGGTTAATTTGGCTACTTTTTCCATCACTTCTTCAACAATGGCGGGAACAGCCTCGTAGAACTTGTTGGCAGCTTCCCTGTTTTGGAAGTAGATATCGGGGTTTTGGGCGGTACCGGACTGATGAGGCCGCTCGGGGTTCAAGCTGCGGGCGCGGAATTCTTCCACTTTTTTCCAGTTTACCAGTTTTTCGATATCGCTGTATTCAATGCCGTCGATTTTTTGAATTTCATGGCTGGTTCTAAAACCATCGAAGAAATGCAAGAAAGGAACAGATGCTTCAAGAGTGGCTAAATGAGAAATCAAGGCCATGTCCATAGCTTCCTGCACACTGTTGGATGAAAGCATGGCAAAGCCTGTTTGGCGGGTGGCCATTACGTCCTGGTGGTCCCCAAAAATGGACAAGGCGTGGGCAGCTAGAGCCCTTGCACTTACATGGAAAACACAGGGGAGCAATTCGCCTGAAATTTTATACATGTTGGGGATCATCAGCAGCAGCCCTTGGCTGGCGGTAAAGGTTGTGGTTAAAGCACCTGCTGCCAGGGAGCCATGCACTGCTCCGGCGGCACCGGCTTCACTTTGCATCTCTGCTACACGAACACGTTGCCCAAACAGGTTTTTACGCCCTCCGGCAGACCATTCGTCCACCACTTCTGCCATATTGGAAGAAGGAGTAATGGGATAAATTGCTGCCACATCACTAAATGCGTAAGCGATATGGCTGACGGCGGTATTACCGTCAATTGTCATTTTCATAGCCATGAACGAACCTCCTTATTGATAAGCCGCAGTGTTTGCGACATTTTCACTAACAGTAATATTATAGGGTTTTGGGCAGGCAATGTCAACCGCGCACAAAATTGGTTTTATCCAAAGGCCCGGCAGCTAAAAGGGGCGGACAAATGGCATAAAGCCATTTGAAAAACACCCCAGGATGCCGAAAACTTCGCCGCCCTCCCGTAGAATGAAATTCATTTTACAAGCCTTCCAGCCTTTTTCATGATCCTGCTTTGCGTTATCACTGCCTGCCCCGCTGGATAATGCCTAATAGAAACGGCGATTACCCAGTATACGCCTTGGCCATCAAAGGGCAAATTTCTTTAATAAGCCTTGGCAAAGTACATTACTTTTTCAGCATCCTTGCCGCAGTAGACGCATTTTTCCCCCACGGGGCTTTGGTCAAAGGGCATATTGCGGCTGGTGGCCTGAAACTGTTCTTTAATGGCATTTTCGCAGGCCTCATCCCCACACCACATGGCTTTGGCAAAGCCTGTTTGCACCACTTCAGCCAGTTCTTCAAGGGTTGTAACTTCCTTGGTTTTTTCATCCCGAAAGGCCTTGGCCTGGTTAAACATAGTTTGCTGAATGTCCTCTAGCAAGGCTTTGATTTTTTCCGTTGCCCCTTCCATTTCAATGGGCTCTTTTTCAAGCAAGTCCCGTCTGAAGGTCATCAGCTGGCCTTTTTCAATGTCTTTGGGACCAATTTCAAGGCGCAGGGGCACCCCTTTTAGCTCCCAGTCGTTAAACTTATAGCCGGGGCTGTAGCTGTCTCGATCGTCTATTTTTATGCGAAGGCCTTCTTTTTCAAGGTTTTCTTTTACCTCTTCGCATACTTCCAGCACCCCGCCTTTGTGGGCGGCAATGGGCACAATCACCACTTGAACAGGGGCGATATTGGGGGGCAGCCGCAGGCCCCGCTCATCCCCATGGGTCATAATAATGGCGCCGATTAACCGGGTAGATACCCCCCAGCTGGTTTCATAGGCATATTCCAAAACCCCTTGCTTATTTAAAAACCGAATCTCAAAGGCTTCAGAGAAATTGGTGCCAAAGTTATGGGTGGTGCCCCCTTGCAAGGCCTTGCCGTCCTGCATCATGGCCTCCATAGAGTACGTGGCCTGGGCCCCGGCAAATTTTTCCTTGTCGCTCTTTCGCCCTACATATACGGGCATGGCCAGCACATCCTCGGCCAGTTCCCGGTATACTTCCAGCATTTGAAGGGTTTCTTCCTGGGCTTCTTCCATGGTGGCGTGAAGGGTGTGCCCCTCCTGCCATAAAAACTCGCTGGTTCTTAAAAAGGGCCGGGTGCTTTTTTCCCAGCGCATTACCGAACACCACTGGTTATACTTCATGGGCAAATCCCGCCAGGATTGAACCCATTTGGCGTACATGGCACAAAATAGCGTTTCGCTTGTGGGGCGCACCGCCAGGCGCTCTTGCAGTTTTTCGTTGCCGCCGTGGGTTACCCAGGCTACCTCCGGGGCAAAGCCCTCCACATGCTCCGCCTCTTTTAAAAGCAGGCTTTCTGGAATCAGCATGGGCATCGCCACGTTTTCGTGGCCTGTTTTTTTAAAGCGCCAGTCCAGCTCCTGCTGAATCCGCTCCCAAATGGCATAGCCGTAGGGGCGAATGGCCATGGTGCCCCGTACAGGGGCATAGTCGCACAGCTGGGCCCGTAAAATCACGTCCGTATACCACTGGGAAAAATCCTCTTCCCTGGAGGTAATATGTTCAACAAACTTTTGCTCTTTCTCTTTTGCCATGCCAATTCTCCTTTAAAATAAAAAAATAAGCCCTTCCATCCCCTTGCAGGGACGAAGAACTCTTCGCGGTACCACCCGGCTTGGCGCTGCTGCGCCCACCTTAAAACCAATAACGTAGTTACCCGGGCTTTTGTAAGCCTGCTCAGAAAATGGGCAGCTGCTTTTGCTTGCATGCCTTTCAGCCGGGGGCACACTCTCTATATAAGCAAGGGGAGCAGCATGGTTTTCTTCATTGCTTTTATCTTTTATATTATAACCGAAATCGTTTCCCAATGCAACCGGTAAATTTTTGTGGTGCAGTACATTGATTACGATTTTAGTGCAGCGTCAATGAATAAAAAGCAATACCCTTAAAAAAACAAAGAAAACACCATACAAAGGATGGCGATGAACAGGCAAGGGGTTTTTGTGGGAAGATGGTAAAAGCCTATAAAAATTTTGTCCCCCATTTCCTTTTTCTTTTAAATCGCAATAAAAGGAGTGATTGAATGCCCCGCCC
>CAYFQH010000009.1:0-48905 GCA_964345215.1 uncultured Oscillospiraceae bacterium
CAATAAAATGAATTTCATTTTATTGGGAGGGTGTCGACTTGTTAGGCACCCTGAGGCCTCTTGTATAAGGAGGCCCCAGCTGTTTATAAAAGGCTTTCGCCAATTCTTGTTAAAAAGTCTTCTTCGCTTAAAACAGGCACTTCAAGGCTTTGAGCCTTGGTTAACTTGCTGCCGGCATTTTCCCCTGCCAACACAAAGGAGGTTTTTTTACTTACACTGGAGGAGGTTTTGCCCCCGTGTTTTGTAATCAATTCCTCTGCCTGGCTGCGGGTTAGCTGGCGTAGGGTGCCGGTTAGCACAATGGTCATGCCTTCTAAAGCTTTTGGCCCCTCATCCCCTGCCAAAGGGGAAGCCATGATGGAAACCGGTGAGACCCCCGCATCCAACAGGCGTTCAATGCTTAGCCTGTTTTCTTCAAAAGAAAAATATTCAACCATGCTTTGGGCAATAATATCGCCAATTTCATCAATGGTGGTCAGCTCTTCCTGGGTAGCCTGGGCCAGCTGATGAATATCAGGGTAGTAGGCGGCTAAATCTCGGGCGGTTTTGCGGCCAATATTGGGAATGCCAAGAGCAAATAAAAAGGCATCAAAGGTGCAATGCTTGCTTTTTTCAATGGCGTTAAGCAAGTTTTGAGAGCGTTTTTCTTTAAAGCCCTCTAAGGTGAGCAGCTGGTCTTTTGTAAGATGATACAACTCTGCTGGCTCCCTCAGGCCAAACACATCGTAAAAAAAAGCGGCTGTCTTTTCGGAAAAACTGTCAATATCCATGGCGTTTTTGCTGGCGAAATGGGTGAGGCGGGCAACAATCTGAGGCTTGCATGAAGTGCGGTTCATGCAAAAAATATGGGCGCCTTTTTCAATTAAATCACTGCCGCAGGCCGGGCAGTGGGTGGGCCTTACAATCGGTTCTTCCTGAGGGTCAACATCCCCAACCCGGCCGGTAATTTCAGGAATCACGTCGTTGGAGCGGCGCACCCAAACCTGGGCATTTATAGCCACATTTTTGCGCTGAATATCCCCCCAGTTGTTAAGGGTAGCCTTTTGGACCGTAACTCCGGAAAAGTCAACAGGTTCCAAATGGGCTAAGGGGGTTAGCTTACCGGTGCGGCCTACCTCCCAGGTAACGTTTAGCAGGGTGGTTACGTTCTCTTCTGCTTCAAATTTATAGGCAATGGCCCAGCGGGGGAATTTTTCCGTATAACCCATGGCCTCGCGCAGGGTAAAATTGCCTACTTTAATGGCAGCTCCGTCAATCATAAAGTCAAGGTCATGGCGGGCTTCAATCATGGTGCCCAAAATAGCCTCCAGCTCCTTTAAGCTGTGGGCTTTTTCTAAATACCCATTTACAGCAAAGCCGTTTTCTTTTAAAAAGGTCAACATTTCCTCTTGGTTGTTGCCGTATGGAGGATTTTCAATGGTGTTTACCTGGTAAAAAAAGGCATCTAGATTTCGCTGGGCGGTAATGGCCGGGTCTAAATTCCGTAGGGCACCGGCAGCGCCGTTGCGGGGATTTTTAAGGGGTTCTATAGCGGTTTGATTATACTGATGAAAGGCAGACCAGCGCATGATACACTCTCCCTGAACCTCTAAAAGGCCTTTGTAGGGAATAGACAGGGGAATGGAGCGGATGGTTTGGGCTTGGGGCAAAATGCCCTCGCCCACTTCCCCGTTGCCCCGGGTGGCGGCCTGAACCAAAACCCCCTGGTGATAGGTCAGGTTGATGGTTAACCCGTCAAACTTGTATTCAACATAATAGGTTAAAGGCAGCCAGTCAGGATTGATTTGCTGGGCTGCTTTTTCGCAGCGGGTCATCCAGGCAGCCAGCTCCTTGGTGTTTTGGGCTTTGTCCATACTCCACAGGCGGGTAATGTGCCGATGGCTTTCAAAGGCACTTAAAGGAGCCCCTCCAACCCGCAGGGTAGGGGAGGCGGCCAGGCGCTGCCCTGTTTCCTCTTCCATTTTTTGCAATTTTTGGTACAGGGCATCCCACTGGCTGTCGGAGAGGATGGGGTTATCTTCAACATAATATGCAGCAGCGGTTTTATTTAAATAATCAACCAACTGCTGCATATTTGTTGTTAAAAGCATTTGATCATACTCGTTCATCAATCAAAATTCCTTTTATACGTGATTACTGCCCAACCTTTACAATGGGGGCAATATGCAGGGCAAACTCTTTTTCGCCGTAGGCGGCAAACTCAATTACAATTCGGGCATCTTTGCCGGTGCCCTCTACTTGTAAAACATTGCCTTCACCAAACTTTTTATGCATTACCCGGTCTCCGGGGCTGAACAAATGCTGCAGGGCAGAGGCCGCCAGTGGGGCCGCAGCAGAGGGAGTAAAGCCTTTTGTAACCCCGGGAATGCCAAGGGGGTTGTTGGCGGCGGTGGGAGGAATGGTAACTTGGGGTACTCCGAAAGAATCGGTAGGCCCTTTAATGACCCGATTATTACGCTTGGGCCGGTTGGCCAGAGGGGATTTTTCGCCAAAGGAGCGTTCCATTTTTGAAATCCATTGGTTGTCCAGCAGCCGGTCGGGAATTTCTGAAATAAAGCGGGAAGGCCCGTTGTGATGAAGCTGGTTGTACAGCATCCGCTGACTGGCGTAGGATAAGTAAAGCCGCTCCATGGCCCTGGTAATACCTACATAGCACAGGCGCCGCTCTTCTTCCAGCCGTCCTTCATCTATGACGCTGCGAGAAGAGGGAAAAAGCCCTTCTTCCATACCGCATAAGAACACAATAGGGAACTCAAGGCCTTTGGCGCTGTGCAAGGTCATTAAGGTTACGTGCTGGTTGCTGTTCTCGGATTGGTCAAGCTCTGTAACCAGGGCTACGTTTTCTAAAAAGGCTTCTAGCGAAGGGTCAGGGGCCGAAGTTTCAAACTCCCGCACGGCACCTACAAACTCTTCCGTGTTCTCTACACGGGTGGCTGCTTCCTCCGAAAGGTCTTTTTCGTATTGCTTTTTTAAGCCTGTTTTATCAATTAATACTTCAACAAACTCTGTTAAGGGCAGGGTTTCTTTTAAAGCGATCAATTCGTTTAGCAGGTGGGCAAATTCGCCTACACACTTTTTAGGCCGGGCGGAAAGGGCCGGCGGTATTTCTTGAACGGAGCTAAATAGGGGGATGTCCTTTTCCTGGGCATAAGCGGTTAATTCGCCAATGGTCGAATCCCCAATGGAACGCTTAGGTTGGTTGATGATGCGCAAAAGAGAAATATTATCGGCCGGGTTAACAATAACCCGAAGATAGGCGATAATATCTCTAACCTCTTTACGGTCGTAGAAGCGCAGCCCCCCGAAAACCCGGTAGGGAATGCCGGCCCGAAGAAGCATTTCTTCAATGACCCGGCTTTGGGCGTTGTTACGGTAGAGGACGGCAATATCCCCAAAGGAGCGGTTGGCCGCTACTTCCAGCTGCTGAATGCGGTCACAAATCCAGGCAGCCTCCTCCCGCTCGTCGCCAGCGGAGAAAACCTTAATGGGCTCCCCTTCGGGAATGTCCGTCCACAGCACTTTTTCTTTTCGCCCGCTATTGTGGGCAATCACCTGGTTGGCAGCGTCTAAAATATTGGCGGTAGAGCGGTAGTTTTGTTCAAGCTTTATAACCACCGCCTCTGGAAAGTCTTTTTCAAAGTCTAAAATATTGCGGATGTCGGCCCCCCGCCAGCCATAAATGGATTGGTCGTCATCCCCTACAACGCACAGGTTATGCTTGTCTCCGGTTAAAAGCTTTACCAGCATATACTGGGCGTAGTTCGTATCCTGGTACTCATCTACATGAATGTAGGCAAAACGCCTGCGATACCCTTCCAGCACCGGTGGATGGTCGGCCAAAAGCTCTAGGGTGCATAAAATCAAATCGTCAAAATCTAGGGCGTTGGCGGCCTTCAAGCGGCTTTGGTAAAGGACAAAAACTTCGTGAAGCATTTGGCTGCGGTAATCTTTTTGAGTGGTGTTAAACCACTCGTCGGGGGAGAGAACCTTGTTTTTAGCATCGGATATTTTGACCTTGATTTCTCTTGGGGGCAAAAACTTTTCATCGATGTTTTGCTGTTTCAAAATATCTTTAATCATACGCATTTGGTCGTCGTCATCGTAAATTGAAAAGGTACGGCTGTAGCCAATTTTTTCAATATCTTGGCGCAAAATACGGGCACAGGTAGAGTGAAAGGTAGAAATCCAAGCGTGCTGAGCAGTGTCGCCCAAGAGGCTGGTGATGCGCTCGCGCATTTCTTTGGCTGCCTTGTTTGTAAAGGTAAGGGCCAAAATTCGGTTTGCTGGCACACCGTGGTTGATTAAGTTTGCAACACGATACGTCAGGGCACGGGTTTTACCGCTCCCTGCGCCGGCCAAAATCAGTACCGGGCCCTCTAAAGTTTCGGCAGCCTGCCTTTGTTGTGGGTTTAAATGCTCTAAATTCATTGCTCTTCTCCAGTGCTTTTATTATTTAAAGTTTCTAGTATTTTTTGGTAGCCGGATGCCCCATAGTGCAAAGCTTTGTTTACCCGGCTGATGGTGGCTGTGCTGGCGCCGGTTAAGGCGGCAATTTCTTGGTAAGTGATTTTTTCTTCCAGCATTTGGGCCACAGCGATACGCTGGGCTAAACTTTTAAACTCCTGTATGGTGCATAAGTCTTCAAACAGCCGGTAAGCATCCTCCTTGGAGGTTAAAGACAAAATGGCATCCATCAGCAAATCTGTTTGCTCATTTTTAATTTTAGGCTCAAACATAAAAAAACCTCCAAAAGGAATTGATACTGCACATAAAATGGAACAAAAATATCTTTATAGCACTTCAATTATAGCATATTTTTTAAAGGAATAAAAGAGAGCGGCAAAAGGAGAGGAAAGAATAAAAGAAAGGGATGCTTTTGTATTGGGAACATGTTATAATGTTAACGGAAAAATATTCTTATTGGAGGCATGGATGTGGAAGGGATTATTCAGATACTGAGTAGAGTGATAGCTTGCAGCGCTGAAACGGGAAAACTATTGCTAGAGGGTTTTGGTATTTTTATTCTCATCATCGCAGGGGTACGGGCTGCTGTTTGCTATTTTAAAAAAGATTCCCATGTGGGTTTAAAGCTTGCAAAAGAAACATCAACAGCCCTTGCCTTTTTATTGGGCGGCGAGGTGCTGGGCACCATTGTTGCAACCGAATGGAGCAACATACTCATGCTTGGGGCCATTGTAGTGCTTCGGGTAACGATTAACTTTGTGCTAATGTGGGAAATCAGCCACGAAGAGCAGACCATTCGAAAGGTTGCAAGGCAGGCCATGATTGAAGAGGAAAATAGGACGAACGCAGCCCCTAAAGAAGCTGAGAAAAAAGCCTAACCGAAAACAAAAAACCCGAGAATAAAAATTCTCGGGTTTTTTGTATACGGGCAGAAGGCTAAATGATTATGAATCCATTTTAAGCACGGCCATAAAGGCCTCGCTGGGCAGCTCCACCGTACCAAATTGGCGCATCCGCTTCTTCCCTTCTTTTTGTTTTTCCAAAAGCTTCTTTTTGCGGCTGATGTCGCCGCCGTAGCATTTGGCCAAAACGTCTTTACGAAGGGCGCGCACGGTTTCCCGGGCAATCACCTTGCCGCCAATGGCAGCCTGGATGGGCACTTCAAACATTTGCCGGGGGATGACATCTTTTAACTTTTCAGCAATGCCCCGGCCCCGTGCATAAGCTTTGTCCCTGTGCACAATTAAAGAAAAGGCGTCGCAAATATCCCCGTTTAGCAAAATGTCGAGCTTTACCAAATCGCTTCTTTGGTAGCCTTTGATTTCGTAATCAAAGGAAGCATATCCCTTGGAGCGGCTTTTAATCTGATCAAAAAAGTCGTAAATAATTTCGTTTAAGGGCATGGTGTATAAAAGCCTTACCCGGTTTCCTTCATACTGCATGTCAATAAAGGTGCCCCGTTTTTCCTGGCAAAGCTCCATAATAGTACCCACATATTCTTGGGGGGTGTAGATGGTGGCATCCACAAAGGGTTCTTCCATATAGTCAATCTCCCCGGCATCGGGCAAGTTGGTGGGGTTGTCAATCTCAATGGTTTCGCCACTGGTTTTGGTTACCTTGTATACAACGGAAGGGGCGGTGGTAACAATAGACAAATCAAATTCCCGTTCCAGCCGCTCGGTAATAATCTCCATGTGCAGTAAACCTAAAAAACCGCAGCGAAAACCATAGCCCAGGGCCACAGAGGTTTCTGGGTCAAAAGATAAAGAGGCATCATTCATGCGAAGTTTTTCAAGAGAATCTTTTAAAAATTCGTAGTCGGCCCCATCGGCAGGATAAATGCCGCAAAAAACCATGGGTGTAACCTGCCGGTAACCGGGCAGGGGGCTGGCGGCGGGGTTGGCTGCATCGGTAATGGTGTCGCCTACCCGGGTATCCCGCACATCTTTAATAGAGGCGGCTACATAGCCTACGTCCCCTGGGTACAAAGTGTCGCAGGGGGCAAAGCCGGGGCGGAAGGTGCCTACTTCCACTACTTCAAATTCATTTTTGCCCGCCATCAGGCGCATGCGCATACCGGCTTTAATGGTGCCGGAAACAATGCGCACATAACAAATGGCTCCCCGGTAATTGTCGTAGGATGCGTCAAAAATAAGGGCTTGAAGGGGTGCTGTCTCATCTCCTGTGGGCGGCGGAACATGTTCGACCACCGCTTCCAGCACATCCTCAATACCAAGGCCTACCTTGGCTGAAACCAAGGGCGCATTGGAGGCATCCAGCCCAATAACTTCCTCGATTTCCTCCCGTATTTCCTCGGGCCTTGCGCTAGGCAGGTCAATTTTATTGATTACCGGTACAATTTCAAGGTCGTGTTCTAAGGCCATGTACACATTGGCCAGGGTTTGGGCTTCAATGCCCTGGGTGGCGTCAACTACCAAAATGGCTCCTTCGCAGGCAGCCAAGGCCCGGCTTACTTCATAGGTAAAGTCAACATGGCCGGGGGTGTCGATTAAATTCAGGGTGTATGTTTGCTCGTCTTTTGCAACATAGTTCATCCGAACGGCTTTGCTTTTTATGGTAATACCCCGTTCTTTTTCCAGTTCCATACTGTCAAGAATCTGCTCTTTCATTTCCCGGTACTCAAAAACACCTGTTTTTTCAAGCAGGCGATCGGCCAGGGTCGATTTACCATGATCAATATGGGCAATAATACAAAAATTGCGAATGTGGCTCAGCCGGTTATCGGACAAAAAAATCCCTCCATTAAACAATAAACACAAAAGGGCCCACGGGGCCAGAATAAATGTAAAAATACACTGGTATCATAACTAATTTTTAAAAGAAAAGCAATAAAAGAATGAGAACCTTGGGGAAGATTATCATTTTTTATCAAAGCATGCTATAATAAGTTGTTAAATACCAAAACAAATAAAATCGGATATGGATTTAAAGGAAGAGAGCCATGACGCAAAAAGGAATTGTAACTAAGAGTGAAAAAGGTTTTTTAACCATTCAATTTAAGCGGGGTAGTGCTTGTGAAAACTGCAAGGGTTGCAGCGGTCAAAATACTTGCTTAAGTATAAAGCTAAAAGGGGAAGCTCAAGTAGGTGACCAGGTGGTTGTAAGCATGCCCGAAGGGCAGGTGGCCAAAGCTTCGCTGATAGCCTATGGCATTCCCCTGGCAGGGCTTATGGCAGGGCTTTTAATAGGCAATAGTAGTGGCAGCGAGGCAAGGGCCCTTGTTTTTGCCCTGGTGGGGCTTTTAGCAGGGGGCGCAGTCATTTTTTTGTTGGATAAAAAAATAAAAAAGAACACAAAATGGGCTCCGCAAATTATTGAGGTCATCAAGGGCGGGGCATAAACAGGCTGCTGATTTTTATACAAAAAAATTAAAAATCCTTGTTTCTACTTGTTTATTGGTTAAAAAGAACAAAAAAAGCAAATATTACTTGGTTAGCTTTACACTGGCGAATTTGACTGAAAAATGGTAAAATAATATAGATTACAACTGTGCCAGAGCGAGCGTAACATATTCATGCCTTCTGCCAATGTAGGCAGAAAGTATTTATGTGTGTTAATATTTTACGGATTTTACCGGCAATGACCGGTTTTAATAAAATGTGGACGTTGCATTTTATGAATAAAACAAAAGGAGGTTTACTGTGAGTACGAAAGGAAAACTAAAGATTATCCCCTTAGGCGGGGTTGAGGAAATTGGGAAGAACATGACCGTGTTTGAGTATGAAGATGAAATGATTGCCGTTGATTGCGGTTCTATTTTTCCAAAAGAAGACATGTTGGGCATCGACCTTGTGATTCCTGATATTACCTATTTACTAAACAACAAAAATAAAATGAAGGGCTATGTGATTACCCATGGCCATGAGGACCATATTGGGGCAACGCCTTATATTTTAAAACAGGTGCCCGCACCCATTTATGCAACCAAACTAACCTTGGCTTTAATTGAGTTAAAGTTTAAAGAACACCGCATTTCAAATATCCCCATGCATGTCAAGGCACCGGACGATGTGTTTCAAGTGGGTAAATTCACCATTCGCTTTATTCATGTAAGCCACTCTATTGCCGGGGCTGTTTCGGTAGCCATTACCTGCCCGGCAGGTACCGTTGTGGTATCAGGGGACTTTAAAATTGACTATACCCCGGTAGATGGCCGTGTAACGGATTTGGCAACCTTTGCCAAACTTGGCGAACAGGGGGTAATGGCCTTTTTATGCGAATCTACAAACGTAGAGCGGGCAGGCTATACCATGTCCGAAAGGAAAATTGGCGAAACCTTTAAACGGCTTTTTGACCGGGCTCAGGGCCGGGTTTTTGTAGCCATGTTTGCCAGTAACATTCACCGCATTCAGATGATGATTGATAACGCTGTTGCCTATGGGCGCAGGGTGTGTTTTATTGGCCGCAGTATGCTCAATGTATCCAGGGTAGCCATGGCAATAGGGGAGTTAACCATTCCGGCCGATTACTTAATCGACATTGACCAGGTGAACAACTACCTTGATGACGAAATTCTGATTATCACCACCGGCAGCCAGGGGGAACCCATGAGTGGCTTGGCCCGGATGGCTTTTAGCGAACACCGCAAAATACAAATCAAGCCTTCAGATATGATTATTTTATCCGCTACCCCCATTCCCGGCAACGAGAAAAATGTATCCCGGGTCGTAAACCAGCTTTATCGCTGCGGTTCAGAAGTAATTTACTCTGCCTTGGAGGATGTTCACGTATCCGGCCATGCCTGCCAGGAAGAACTGAAGCTGATGCACGTGTTGCTAAAACCCCAGTATTTTGTTCCGGTTCACGGGGAATACAGAATGCTTTGGCAGCATGCGGAATTGGCCGAAGCCCTAGGAACTCCGGCTCAAAACATCGTTATTCCCGAACTGGGGCGGGTTATCGAAATGAACGAAAAAGAACTCTCCCTTGGGGAAGTAGTTCCCACAGGCAATGTGTTGGTTGACGGCCTGGGCATTGGAGATGTGGGCAACGTGGTTTTACGCGACCGTAAGCACTTATCCCAAGATGGGCTGATCATTGTAGTAATGGCCATTGACCGGGAGAAGGGGGAGCTGGTTTCCGGCCCCGATATTATCAGCCGCGGCTTTGTGTATGTTCGTGAGAATGAAGATATTATTGAAAGCACCAGGGACCTGGCCCGCAACATTGTTTTATCCTACGGTAAAATTCAGGGCAGCGACTGGCCAAATTTAAAAAATAAAATTAAAGACGATCTGCACCGCTATATTTATGAAAAAATCAAGCGCAATCCCATGATTCTGCCCGTTATTGTAGAAATTTCACAGTGATACAGGCAAAATAAAGTTACAAAAAGGATGGTTGTTGGCAGCAACCATCCTTTTATAGTATAATAATATCGGAAAATTGTTTTTCAAATACATTTTTCCAGGAGGAAAGAACTGTGAGCTATCAAAGTGTTTATACCCTGGCCAGCGAAATGAAAAGCAGCCAAGCCTATGAAGAGTATAAAAGGCTGAAAGAAGAAATAGAAGAGGATGAAACCCAGAGGCTGTTGCTTAAAGAATACAGAGCCATGCAAATGCAGCTTCAAATGAGCGCCATTACGAAGCAAAGCCCACCCCAAGAGCAGATGGACAGGTTTTCGGCCTTAAACTCCTTACTTTACGCCAACCCAAAGGTGTCGGCCTACTTGTTGGCTGAAATGCGCCTGCAGCAGGCCCTGGCTGAAGTGATAAAAATACTGACGGAAAGCCTGGAACTTTCCTTTGACGTGCCTAATTTATAAGGCTCTTTTGAGGTAAAGGGGCTTAAACCGGCGGCACGTGTTCCTGGGCGGCAAGGGGCTTTACCTATGAAGGCAGTTCCCCAGGGGGCTGCGTGTTAGGCTGGTATTTCCTGTGAAGAGGTGAAGATCATGAAAAAGAAAAAGATAAAAAAGAATTATAATTACCAGTCCCTTCGGGATGAGCGGGAGTACGGCTTTTATTGGTATAGCGCCTTATGGCGTATTTTGCGGCCCATTTTAATTACCGTGGCTTCGCTGCTGATTGTGGTTGGCATTTGCTTTGCAGGCTGGAAGATTGTTTATGGTAAATTTTTAGCTCCCGTAAACGCCCAAGACGGCAGTGAAGTTGTTTTTTCTGTGGCTGAGGGCAGCAGTTTGAGCAAGGTTTCAAATCAACTTGAAAAACAGGATTTGATTAGAAGCAGAACCATTTTTAAATACTATCTGGATTTTTTGGGCCTGGGCCAAAAAATTCAAGTAGGAGAATATACCTTGTCTAAGGCCATGACCATGAACGAGATTGCCGACCAACTGACAAGCGGCGACGGGAAGCCCATGACCCGTAAAGTAACCATCATTCCCGGCTGGTCTGTTGAAGAGGTAGCCGCCCAGCTGGTAAAGGACGGGGCCCTTACCAGCCAGGAAGAGTTTTTGAACCTGGCTAAAAACGGTGCAAACTTTACCGAATACTATTACGTAGCGGATGTTTTGGCTACCCCTAATGCCTCCCAGCGAAAATATGCCTTGGAGGGTTATTTATCTCCCAATACGTACGAAGTGTACATTGATGCTACCCCCCAACAGATTATTACAAAGGCCTTGTCCCAAACAGAGGCCGAGTTCTCCTCTGAGTTTCATCAGCGGGCGGAAGAATTGAACATGACCATGGATCAGGTGATTACCCTGGCTTCACTGATTGAAAAAGAGGCAAAGAACGATGATTTTTCAAAGGTTTCCGCTGTTTTTCACAACCGGCTTAACAGCAACATGAAGCTGCAAAGCGATGTAACGGTTCACTATGTAACCGGTATTCGGCGTATGGCCTTAAAAAATGACGATTTAAACATTAACTCCCCTTATAATACCTATCAAATTACAGGTCTGCCCATTGGGCCTATCTGCAGCCCCTCCGCAGCAGCGATCAGAGCCGCCCTCTATCCCGACGAAACCTTCGTATCCGAGCAATACCTGTATTTTTGCAGCAAGGATCCTAACACTGGGGAACTGCATTTTTCTAAAACCTTACAAGAGCATGAGCAGGCCGTGGCCATTTACGCCCCCCTGTGGCAAGCCTTTGACGAAAGTAGAGGACTATAAGTTGATTCAAAAAAACATGCCGGAACTATTGGCTCCTGCCGGGGGCTTCGCCCAATTAGAGGCAGCCCTTCATTTTGGTGCAGACGCGGTGTACGGAGCCATGAAACGCCATGGACTGAGGGCCTTTGCCGGAAATTTTAACGAAGATGAACTTCAAAAAGCCGTTCAGCTGTGCCATGAAAAGGGCAAAAAATTTTACTTGACCTTAAACAGCTATCCCTTTGACGAAGACATGGACAGCTTGCTTCAAACAGCAAAAACCGCCCATGAAATGGGGGTGGATGCGGCCATTGTAAGTGATTTGGGAGCCTTTATGCTTCTGCGAGAAGGGGTGGAGGATTTACCTATACATGTAAGCACCCAGGCGAATACTTTAAACACCAAGGCGGCCTTAACCTGGCACCAACTAGGAGCAGAACGGGTGATCGTGGCCCGGGAAATGAGCCTTGAGCAAATTGAAAACATGTGCCGGGCTGTTCCTAAAACCCTTGAGATAGAAGCTTTTGTTCACGGGGCTATGTGTATGTCCTACTCGGGCAGGTGCATGCTCAGCAATGCCATGGCCCACCGAGGCGGCAATCAAGGGGCCTGCGCCCAACCCTGCCGCTGGCAGTATGCTGTGGTCGAAAAGAAGCGGCCGGGGGAATATTTGCCCGTGTATGAAGACGATCAAGGGACCAGTATTTTTTCTGCCTTTGACTTAAACGCCATGACCCTTTTGCCAAAGCTGGTTGGATCAGGCTTAGCTTCCCTTAAAATTGAAGGGCGGATGAAAACGGAATACTATGTATCTACCGTGGTAGCGGCGTATCGCAAGGGGCTTAATGCCCTGGCCACAAGCGAAGAGGCTTTTTATCAAGTGCTGCCACAGCTTCTTGAAGAGTTGAACAAGGCAAGCCACCGGCCTAGCAATACGGGCTTTTACGAAGAAAAGCCCTCAGCCGGGGCCGAAGGAATGGAGCAAACCCGGGAATATGTGGGAAAAATAGAGGCAAACACCCCTAAGGGAGAACTGGCCCCGGTGCTTCTTAAAAACCGATTTCATATTGGGGATGGGCTGGAAGTGCTGACCACCCGGGGCAGCTACGACTATCGGCCACAGAAAATGACTTTGGAAAAAACCGGCTTGCAGGTGCAAACCCACAGCATTGCCGGGGATGTATTGCTGATGTCCTTCCCTTTTGACGTTGAAAAAGGCGATATTTTAAGGGGGCCTACCCGGAACCATGCCAAAAAAGAAAAACCGTAGCACAGGGATTGAGGCCGGCTGTGTCATTGCCATTTTTTGTAAGTAAGCCTATAATAGTATGGAGCAATTGAAATAAAGGAAGTGCCATTATGCAAAACGAGCAGGATTTGATTCAAAGATTAAACCATGGCGGGAAAAAATTGAGTAAGGGCCATCAAAAAATTGCAAATTACATTGTAAACAATTACGATAAAGCAGTGTTTATGACGGCAACAAAACTTGGCAAGTCGGTAGGGGTAAGTGAATCAACAGTTGTTCGTTTTTCAAATACGTTGGGCTATGCGGGCTACCCCCAACTGCAAAAAGCCCTGCAAGAGCTGGTACGGCACCGGTTAACGGCAACCCAGCGTTTTGAAATGTCCGCAGACATTGCGGCGGAGTCGGTTTTGCCAACGGTGCTTAAGGCTGATATGCAAAACATCCGCCGCACCATTGAAGAGGTGGATGTGGCTGAGTTTCAGCAGGTGGTAAGGGCAGTTTTGAAGGCTAAAAACGTTTATGTAATGGGGCTGCGTTCAGCAGCGCCTTTGGCCCAGTTTTTAGGCTATTACCTTCAATATATTTTCGACTATGTTCGTTTGATTTCCACAGGTTCAGCAGACGTGTTTGAAGATGTTGCCAGAATTAAAAAAGATGACGTGCTAATTGGTATTAGCTTTCCCCGCTATTCAACCCGCACTGTGGAAGCTATGCGCTTTGCTAAAAAGCAGGGGGTGCAGGTGGTGGGCATTACCGATGGGCACATGTCGCCCATCTACAAAGTGTCAACCCATTGCCTGGTTGCCAGAACAGATATGGCCTCCTTTGTTGACTCCTTGGCCGCCCCCATGTCTATGATCAACGCTTTAATCATGGCCCTGGGCTTACAGCGTAAAGAGGCCTTAACGGGACATTTGGAGCAGATGGAGAGAATTTGGGACGCAAACCGAATTTACTTGGGTAAAAATGATGAATAAAGTAATTGTAATTGGCGGCGGGGCCGCAGGGATGATGGCCGCCGCCAGTGCGGCTAAAAAGGGTGCCCAGGTTCAGCTGGTGGAGCGGAATGAAAAGCTGGGCAAAAAAATTTACATCACAGGAAAGGGCCGCTGCAACGTAACCAACAATGCCGATGTAGAGGCATTTTTAAAAGAAATTCCAAGAAACCCCCGGTTTTTATACAGCGCTTTGTATGCCTTTTCCCCCGAAGAAACCATTCGCTTTTTTAACGAAAACGGCTGCCCTGTAAAAACAGAGCGGGGAAACCGGGTTTTTCCGATCAGCGAAAAAGCCAGCGATGTAACCAAAACCCTTAAAAACCAGTTGGACCACTATGGGGTCAGGGTGCTTTTAAACAGCCGGGTGAAAAGCCTTATCATTGAGAAGGGCCAGCTTCAGGGCCTGATGCTTGAATCGGGAAAAGAGATAAAGGCCCATAGGGTGATTGTTGCCACAGGGGGCAAAAGCTACCCGGTAACCGGCTCTACCGGAGACGGGTATGCCCTTGCAAGGGCGGCAGGCCACAGTATTCTGCCCCCATTGGGTGCCTTGGTGCCGCTTACCACTAACGAAGGATGGCCTTTGGGCCTTCAGGGCTTGGCCCTTAAAAATGTAACCCTTGTAGGCGAAAAAAAGGGCAAAAAAACTTTTTCCCAGCTGGGGGAAATGCTTTTTACCCATTTTGGCTTTTCTGGCCCCCTTGTTTTAGAATTAAGCAGCCATATACAGGGCGAAGATTTAAACCACTGGCGCATTTACCTGGACTTAAAGCCGGGGCTTGACCCCCAACAATTGGAAGGAAGAATTTTAAGGGATTTTGATCAACAGCCGAACAAACAGCTTTTGTCCATCCTTCAAGGGCTGTTGCCCCAGCGCCTGGCAGAGGTTTTTGCAGCTCAGCTTTCCTTTGATTTTCAAAGGCCTGTCAATCAAATTACAAAGGAAGAGCGGCGGGAGATTGTTGCCCGATTAAAGTCTTTTCCTCTTCCCGTAGCAGGTTTTAGGCCCATTAGCGAAGCCATTGTTACCAGAGGCGGTGTAAATGTAAAGGAGCTGAACCCTGCCACCATGGAAAGCAAGTTGGTTAAAGGCCTGTATTTTGCCGGGGAGGTTATGGATGTAGACGGGCACACAGGGGGCTATAATTTGCAAATTGCCTTTTCAACAGGAACTCTGGCAGGGGAAGCGGCTGCCAACAGTTTGAGCGAATAAAACAAAAACAAAGGTGGATCTGTTTATTCATGGAATATATTGTATTAGATTTAGAGTGGAACCAGCCTGTTTCATTTGAGAGCAGCATTTATAAAAAAATAGGAGATCGGCTTTTATTTGAATTGATTCAAATTGGGGCGGTAAAATTGGATGAACAGCTGCAGATTATCGATGCTATTTCATTGCCCATTAAGCCCACTCACTATGTTAGAATTCACCCTAGGATTCAAAGGCTTACCCGCCTTAAAACCGCCGATTTTGGCAATGCCCCTTATTTTATGGAGGCCATGGACTTGTTTGCCAACTGGTGCGGTAAGAACTACACTTTAATTACCTGGGGAGATGATGACGTTTCGGTCCTTCAGCAAAACATTGATTTTTTCGACTGGAAGGGAGTTATCCCTCCCTTGTGCGACTTGCAGCACTACTTTAGCGATTTTAGAAACTATGGAAAAGACCGTAAAGGGCTTAAGTATGCTATGGACTTGTTTGGTATTGTAGAAAACGAAGAGTTGAACTTTCATAACGCCTTAAACGATGCCTATTATACAGCCCAGGTATTTCAAAAAGTTCCTCAACCGGAAAAAATCATTCAGTATGCAACCAAACCCCGGGCCCTGGGCCAGGGAAAGAAAAAAGGAGCTAAGGTAAAATTAACCTTGCCCCACATGAGCGTATCCAAGCTTTTTAAGCAAAAAAAGCTCAAAAGCCCTGCTTGCCCCTACTGTAAAAAAGAAACCAAACTATCCTATCATTATATTGACATGGGGAAGAGCCAATATATTTCATTGGCCAATTGTAAGGATCATGGGGAGCTGTTTGTCCAGGTAGAGGTGAAAAATCATCAACAAGAAGATCATGTATATTTAAAAATGACCAAGGCCACCAAACGGAGCAAGGCCTATGTTGCAACAAAGCAACTGGAAGGCAAAAGAAGCAGCCCTAAAAAAGATAGCCTGGCCTCTGCCGGCGCCTCAATATAAGGAGATAAAACAGTGGACCATATTCAAGTAATTATCAACAATCAAAAAACCAGCCACCCCAAGGGCGTACTTCTCTTGGATGTGATTAAGCAACTTTTTCCTCAAAAGGAAAAGACGATTTTAGGCTGCCTTTATAAGGGCGAGGTGTTGGAGTTGGACACCCGGCTTGAAAAAGATATTACCCTGGAGGCCCTGACCTATGCTCACGAAGAAGGAAAGCGGATTTATGAGCGCTCCATTCGCTTCGTGCTGCTCATGGCTTTGGAAAAACGCTTTCCCAATACAAGCATGCGGGTTTTAAACAGCATTGGCAATGGTCTTTCCGGAAAGCTTTTGGAGCAGGTGGTCGCCCGGGATCAAGTGCTGCAACTTAAGGAAGAGATGGAGCGTATTGTTAAAGCAGATCTGCCCTTTACAAAGGAAGTATGGAGTAAAGAAGCCGCTATTGACTACTTTAGGAAAAAAGGCCAAAAAGACAAGGTGCAGCTGTTGGTGTACCGGCCTTATGAATATTTTCCCATGTATTGCTGCGGGGATGTAAAAGAATACTTTTATGGGGCCATGGCTCCTTCTACCGGCTGGACGGATGTGTTTGACTTAAAACCCCTGTTCCCTGGCTGGGTTTTACAGCTTCCCGGTGAAGGGGAACCTCAAAAACCGGCTGTTTATCACCAAAGGCCCAAATTTCAAAGTGTTTTTGCCGAATCTCAGCGCTGGTGCAATATTTTAGAAGCAGAAAACGCAGCAGACATCAATAAAATGATCGGCAAAAAAGAGGTGCGGGAATTTATTCGCATTAATGAGGCCTTACACGACCGGTCTATTTCAGATATTGCAGATGCCATTGTGCAAAAAAATTCCCGGCTGGTTTTTGTTGCCGGCCCTTCATCCAGCGGCAAAACAACCTTTACCAATCGGCTGCGCATCCATTTGCAGGTTCTGGGAAAGGATCCGGTTCTGGTTTCTTTGGATGATTTTTATCTCAACCGGGATCAGTTACCCTACCAAGAGGATGGCAGCCAGGATTTAGAACATATCAACACCCTGGACATTCCCTTTTTTGCCAACTGCCTAGAACAGCTGATTGCCGGCGAAACCGTAGGCATGCCTCGGTTTAATTTCCATACAGGCAAAAGGGAGGATACCCTGGTTCCCTTAAAAATTAACGAAAACCAACCCATTTTAATTGAAGGCATTCACGGGCTGAACCCCATGCTCAGCGAGGAGTTTACCGACGATATGCTCTACCGCATTTATGTAAGTGCCTTAACCTGCATTAATTTAGATAACCATAACCGAATTAGAACAACCGATGTACGCCTTTTGCGGCGTATTGTCAGAGACCACCAATTTAGGGGTACCTCCCCTGAAGAGACCCTGGCCATGTGGGACAGCGTTCGGGCCGGGGAAGAAAAATGGATATTCCCTTATCAAGAGCTGGCGGATGTGATGATGAACACCACTTTGCACTATGAACTGCCTGTGCTTAAAAGCAAGGGCTATGAAATTTTGCGCAGCATCACCAAGGAGTCGCCTCAATACCTGCCTTCCCGGAGGCTGCTTAAAATACTCCACTATTTTTCAACCCTTCCGGCCCAAACAATGGAAGAAATACCTCCCTTGTCCATCCTGCGGGAGTTTATTGGGGGCTCTACTTTTTACGGTGAAAAATAGTCCAATAAAGTATAAATTAATTGTTAAAACTCATTTCTTTCAATTGACGATTTTCGCCATGCGTGATATGGTACTAGGTAGACTATTTGGTCACTTGGGTTCATTAGTCTAAGGAGGAGCAGCGTTGGATATTTTTCGAGGAATAATTGAAGTGCTGGTTTCAATATTTGGTGTCATCGTCACTTTCTTTATCATATATCAAATGGGGTTAAGTTTTTTTGCCTTTAAGAAAAACGGGAAAGACTATGAAGATCAAAAACCCCAGGCTAGATTTTTAGTTTTGGTTCCTGCCCACAATGAAGAGTCGGTGATTGCAGACATTGTAAAAAACTTACAGCGCATGGAGTACCCTTCCTATCTATACGATTTTTATATCATAGCCGATAACTGTACCGACAATACGGCCCAGGTGGTTCAATCCCTGGGGGGGAAGGTCATCGTTACTCAAAAAGATGGGCCCAATGCCCCAACAGGCAAGCCGGTAGCCCTTAAAAAAGCCTTGGACTACCTGGAGAACTATGATAAAAAGTACGATTTATTGATGATTTTTGACGCAGATAACTTAATCGATACCAACATGTTTGCAGAAGTAAACAGCCAATACATTTCAAAAGATAAGCCTGAAATGATTCAGTGTTATTTAGGCTGCAAAAACAATAAAGGCATCATTCCCTGGTTTTTTTATACAAGCTTTTCAATCTCTAATCGTTTTTTCCAGCTTTCCCGCTATAGAAGAGGCATTAATTGCTCGATTGGCGGAACTGGGTTTGCCATGTCTACCGCCTACTTAAAAGAAAGAGGCGGCTGGACCACCATGTCTTTAACGGAAGACTTTGAAATACAGGTGGAGGCCACCATTGAGCAAAAGCGAATTCTTTGGAACAACCAAGTACGGGTGTATGATGAAAAACCCCGTAAGTTTAAAGCCAGCTACCAGCAATTAGTTCGCTGGGCCCAGGGGCGATGGTTTGTTACCTTTAAAAACACAGGCAAGCTTTTGAGGGCCGTCCGGGATAAAAAAGTGAGCGTGCGGGAGGGCATTTCGGTTTTAACCGCTATGTATACCCCCATGTCTTATTTTGTGGCTATTTTTCAGGTGCTGGCCCACATTTTGTTGCTGTTAACGACGACACCAATCGAAACTGTCAGCACAGCCAAGCGTATTGTTGAAACGAGCCAACAGGAGGGCTGGACCCTGACCGTTTTTTCGGCAATTGTGTTTGTGTACAGTTACTTCTTTTTGTTTTACGTAGCTGATTATATGGACAACGGCATGAAACCCAGTTGGCGCACTTTTCCCTATATGATTGGAAGTTTTTTAACCAATCTGGTCCTGGCAACATTGGCCCAAATAGAAGGTATTTTTAAATACAAAAAGCAGAATCAATGGATTAAAACGGACCATTTTATTTCAAAAGAGTCGGAGGGGGAAACCCATCTCGGCTACGAAAAAATGGCTGTAGGGGAAATGCCAGGCCTTTCTCATGAAGAGAGCCGATGTGCTACTCCCATACGGGAAGAAACCCGTGAAACGGCTTAGCATATTGCCAGTAAAAACGCCCTTAACCGGAGCGTTTTTCTTTTTTCAAAATAGGAATATGACCGGAAGAGACACCAGGGAAGATTTGTGCCGGCAGGCCTTTTATGGGGTTTTGTTTCCGCTATTCGTTTTTTTTGATATGATAAGAGAACATTTAGCATCATCAGGAGGAGAAAATGACTTTTTATAGCAATATAAAAGCCAAAATTAAAAAGGAAGGCGAAAGCTTAAAAGAATTGTTTACCCTTAAAAGAATTGTTTTAATTGTGTTGGGTACTGCCCTTTTGTCCTTTGGTATTTACAATATTCATAACCAAACCAATATTACCGAAGGGGGTGTACTGGGGTTGATTCTTTTAATCAACCACTGGTTTGGAATCCCTGCCTCTATTGTTTCCCCAGTGCTGGACATCCTTTGCTATGCCCTTGCCTTTAAGTTTTTAGGGAAGGATTTTATAAAAGTTTCAATTGTATCTACTTTAAGCCTGGCAGGCTTTTTCAGGCTCTGGGAACAGTTTCCGCCCTTGCTTGCAGATTTATCTGCCTACCCTTTTTGGGCTGCTATTTTAGGCGGCCTTTTTGTAGGGATTGGTGTTGGCATTATTGTACGCCAAGGGGGCTCCAGCGGAGGGGATGACGCCCTGGCCCTTACCATTTCAAAGGTGACCAAAATAAGGCTGTCTCGGGCTTATTTGGCAACAGATGTTACCGTGCTGCTTCTGTCCCTTACCTATATTCCCTTTAGCAGAATTATTTTTTCTTTTGTTACGGTTACCCTTTCTTCTTATACCATCGATTTTATTGAAAACATAGGCAAACAAAGAGAGCGGGAAGAAGGCTTACTGTCTAAATCCCTTAAGGCTTTAAGGCGGCGCTATGCACCCGATGAAAAATAAAAGATAAACCATGAAAAAATCCCTTTGCCGTATCTTAATACAAGGATCAGGCAAGGGGATTTTTGTTTAATACAATAAAAATTTTATCATTTTTATAGGCTTTAAAATTCAAAGGCAGGCTTTTTTAAGTTATTAGCTCAAAAGGGCTTACCCCTCTAAATCGTTCAGCCAGGTTTTAGCTTGCGCTATGGCGGCCACCACAGCGCTTTTGGCAGGGCCGCCTGGCAAGTTACGCATTGAAACACAGGTTTCAAGGGAGATGGCTTCGTACACGTCTTCTTTAAAATAGGGGCTAAAGGATTGAAAGGTTATTAAATCCAAGTCCAACAGGGATTTCTTCCGCTCAATACAATAGGCCACCAGCTGGCCTACCACATGGTGGGCATCCCGAAAGGGCAGGCCGTTTTTGACCAGATAATCGGCACAGTCCGTGGCATTTGTAAAGCCATGGGCAGCGCTTTTTTTCATGTTCTCTTTTTTAAAGGTAAGGGTTTTAACCATGGGGATAAAGGCATAAAGGCATTTCACCAAGTTGTCCCTGGCATCAAAAAAGGCTTCTTTATCCTCCTGCATGTCTTTATTGTATGTTAAGGGCAAACCTTTCATGGTTACCAAAAGCGCCTGCAAATCTCCGTATACTCGGCCGGTTTTACCCCGAATCAGTTCGGCAACATCGGGGTTTTTCTTTTGGGGCATCATGCTGGAGCCGGTGGCATAGCTGTCGTCAATTTCAATAAATTGAAACTCATTGCTGGCCCAAAGAATCATCTCTTCACAAAAACGGCTTAAGTGCATCATGGCAATAGAAGCAGCACTTAAAAACTCGAGCAAAAAGTCCCTGTCGCTGACCCCGTCCAATGAATTTTCGCAAATGGCAGAAAAACCAAGGAGTTGAGCTGTGCGTTGCCGGTTTAAAGGGTAGGTTGTGGTGGCCAGGGCGCCGCTGCCCAGGGGACAAACATCAGCACTTTGCCAGGCAGCGGCAAAGCGGCCATAGTCCCGTTTAAACATTTGCACATAGGCCAAGACATGATGGGCCAGGGTAATGGGCTGGGCTTTTTGCAGGTGGGTGTAACCGGGCATGATGGTATCGGTATTTTTTTGACTTATGGCTAAAAGAACGCTGCAAAGTTCTTTTAATAGGTCCATAACCTCTAAACAGCATTTTTTGGCGTACAAGCGTATATCCAAAGCTACTTGGTCATTTCTGCTGCGGCCTGTGTGCAGGCGCTTGCCTGGTTCGCCGATTTTTTCAATCAGCAAGGTTTCAATATTCATGTGAATATCTTCGGCTTCCTGATGAAAAACAACTTTTCCTTCTTCAATTTCTGCTAAAATTTCTAAAAGGCCTGCAACAATTTGCTTGCTGTCGCTGTCCGAAATAATTCCTTCCTCTCCAAGCATGGTGGCATGGGCAACAGAGCCTTTTATGTCTTCACGGTACAGGCGCTGGTCAAAGGAAATACTGGAGTGAAAGTCGTCGACCAAATGGCTGGTGCCTTTTGCAAAACGGCCTCCCCAAAGTTTTTGATTTTTTTTAAATGGTGTAGTCATTATAATTCTCCTGACGGTGGTTGATAATAAACAGAGGTTGATTATAAGTATACAATTATATGAATTTAAATGCAAGAATCTTTTGAAGGAATAAAAAATGAAAGAAAGAGAGATGCATAAATATAAAATACAAAAAGAAAGACAGGTTGACAAAATGGGTACATTTGTTCTATTATTATTAAGTTAGACGATGATATAAGAGGGATGCTGTGATTATTTTAGGAATTGACCCGGGCCTGGCCACCATGGGCTGGGGAGTTGTTGGGCTTAAGGGGGGGCAAGTGCGGCTGATACAATATGGCACGTTAATTACAAAGGCGCATACCCCTACCCCCCAGCGCCTTAGGAGCATACAAATGGGCGTTCGGGATTTAATTGCCCTGTATAAGCCCGACGACATTGTTTTTGAGGAATTATTTTTTGCCAGAAATGTTACAACGGCCATGACCGTTGGTGCTGCTCGGGGTGCTGCTTTGGTTGCGGCTGCAGAATATACGGAAAATTTGTACGAATATACACCTATGCAAATTAAGCAGGCAGTGGTAGGCTATGGCCGGGCAGAAAAGCAGCAGGTGCAGCAAATGGTAAAATTGCTTTTACACATGGATCACATTCCCACTCCTGACGATGCGGCCGATGGCTTGGCTGCTGCCATTACCCATGCCCATTCCAACCATGCCAAGGAATTATTTAAGATGAAATAAACAAAAGAAATGAGGAAGCCCTTCGTGTTTGCTTATATGGATGGTATTGTTGCTGAAAAAAGTGCCAATGAAATTATTTTAGAAGTAAATGGCATTGGCTATAGCATTCAGTGCAGTATGAATACCCTTGGGAATACGCCCTCTAAAGGGGAACCCATGCGCTGCTATACGTATTTAGCCGTACGGGAGGATGCCCTGGATTTGTTCGGCTTTGCCACAAAAGCTGAAAAAGCCATGTTTCAGCGCCTGTGCACCGTAACGGGCATTGGGCCAAAAACAGCCTTGGGTATTTTAGGCAGCATGCCCTTGCAGGATTTAGGGCTGGCCATTGCCATGGAAGATATTACTGCCCTTTCAAGGGCCCCGGGGGTGGGTAAAAAAACGGCCCAGCGTATTGCCCTTGAACTAAAAGATAAAATGGCCCAAACGGACCTGGAGGGTATTCCCCTGGCAGCAGAAATGACCCAAAGCGCCCCCGGCGAAGGGGCAGGGCTTAATGATGCCCTGCTGGCCCTTCAGTCGTTAGGCTATTCCGGCCAGGAGGCGGCCCGGGCTTTACAAAAAGTCAAAGGCCAGTCGGAAGAAACAGACGAGCTGATCCGCTTGGCCCTACGGGCCATGGCCGGATCAAACTAGCCCAAGGAGAAAGGATTGGCCATGACAGAAGATAATCGCCTTGTAATGCCGGGTTTTAGGGAAGAGGATGACCAGCAGGAGCAGTCTTTGCGGCCTAAAAGCCTTGGTGAATACTTGGGGCAGGTAAAGGTTAAAGACAATTTAAAAATATATATTGAAGCGGCCCTCCAGCGGCGGGAGCCTTTGGACCACATGCTTTTATACGGCCCGCCGGGCCTTGGCAAAACCACCCTGGCCGGTGTGGTTGCAAGTGAAATGGGGCAAAACATCCGCATTACTTCGGGGCCTGCCATTGAACGGCCGGGGGATCTGGCCTCCATCTTAACCAACCTGGCTACAGGGGATGTGCTTTTTATTGACGAGGTGCACCGTTTAAGCCGGGCCGTTGAAGAGGTGCTCTACCCCGCTATGGAAGATTATGCCCTGGATATTATGATCGGCAAGGGCCCTACCGCCCGCTCTGTACGCTTGGACCTGCCTAAGTTTACCCTTATTGGGGCGACTACAAGGGCCGGTCAGCTTTCAGCCCCCCTTCGTGACCGTTTTGGTATTTCCTTTCGCCTGGAGCTGTATACGGTAGAGGAGCTGGCCCAAGTTATTGGCCGCAGCGCCCGGATTATGAAAATTAGCGCCGATGAAAACGGCGTTATTGAAATTGCCCGCCGCAGCCGGGGAACCCCCCGGCTGGCCAACCGCATGCTGCGCCGGGTGAGAGACTTTGCTCAGGTAAGAGCCGATGGGGCCATTACCTACCAGGTGGCCAAAGACGGCATGGATATGCTGGATGTAGATGAACTGGGCCTTGACAGGGTAGACCGGCGGATGCTAGAAACCATGATGGATAAATTTGCCGGCGGGCCGGTGGGCTTGGATACCCTTGCCGCCACTACCGGAGAGGATGCCATTACCATTGAGGATGTGTATGAGCCCTATTTAATGCAGCTGGGCTTTATTATGCGAACCCCAAGGGGCAGGGTATGTACCCCCTTGGCTTATGAACATTTGCAGCGCCCGGTCCCAAGTACAGGGGAAGAAGGGCAGCTAAAGCTTGACTTGTAAATAAAAGGATCGATAATTGCGGATGAAAACATCAGATTTTTACTATGACTTACCTGAAGAACTAATTGCCCAAACGCCCATAAAGCCAAGGAGCGCCAGCCGTATGTTGGTTTGCCGCCGGGAAGAGAACATTATGGAACACCGGCACTTTTATGACCTGCCCCACTATTTAAAAAAAGGTGATGTGTTGGTGGTGAACCAAAGCAAGGTGATTCCCGCCAGGCTGTTGGGCGAAAAAGAAGGTACAGGGGTGCCTGTTGAAATATTGCTTTTAAAGCGCCTTGAAAAGGATGTGTGGGAAGCTTTGGTTAAGCCTGGACGCAGGCTTAAAAAAGGGGCCGTTTGCTCCTTTGGCCAAGGCCTTTTAAAGGCGGAGATTTTAAATACCGTTGCGGAAATTGGTGGCAGAAAAGTACGCTTTATGTACGAGGGCCTGTTTGAAAATATTTTAGATACCCTTGGCGAAATGCCTTTGCCTCCTTATATTCATAAGCAGTTAGAAGATAAAAACCGTTATCAAACCGTTTATGCAAAAGAGCCGGGCAGTGCAGCTGCACCAACGGCGGGCCTTCACTTTACGGACGAACTGTTAGAGCAAATCAGGGCCATGGGGGTTGCCATTGTGCCGGTGCTGCTTCACGTGGGTTTGGGTACCTTCAGGCCTGTAAAAGAGCAAAATATTAAAAGCCATGTGATGCATGAAGAATATTACGAAGTAAGCTCCCAGGCGGCGCATGTTATTAACCAGTTTAGGCAAAGGGGAGGGCGCTGTATTTGTGTAGGTACCACCTCAATTAGAACATTAGAATCCGTGGTAGATGAAAAAGGCGTGATTCACCCCGGCCGGGGGGAAACCAATATTTTTATAACCCCGGGTAAAAAAATTCGATCCGCCGACGGGCTGATAACCAATTTTCATTTGCCGCAAAGCACTCTTTTAATGTTAATTTCGGCCTTTTGGAACCGGGATGCGGTTTTAAGGGCCTATGAAGAAGCTGTGAAGGAGAAATACCGTTTTTTCTCCTTTGGTGACTGTATGTTTTTATGTTAAAAAGAGGAGGCAGTGCCTCCTCTTTTTAATCTGTGTTTTTATTTTACTTTCTGTGCCTCTTGGCGCAGGGCCTTTAATGTTTTCATTATATTATTTTCGCCTCGGCCAAAATAGTCGTGGAGTTTTTCATATTCTTCAAATAGTTTTTGGTAAATGGCCACGTGCTGTGGTATCGGGGTAAAAATTACATCGCTTGGTTTGCCCATGGCATGGGTGGCATCAAAAATATCCTTATAGCCACCCCCTGCTTCACCTGCAGCTACCGCAGCAAAAATAGCGCTGCCAAGGGCCGGCCCCTGGTTTGACTTTGCAATATACACAGGCATGTTCAGCACATCTGCGTAAATTTGCATGGCCATGGGGTTTTTTTGGCTGATGCCTCCCGAGGCAAAAAAGCGGTTGACCTTAACGCCGTGGCGGCGGTAGTTTTCAACAATCATTTTGGTGCCGTAAGCGGTAGCCTCAATCAGGGCCCTGTACAGGTCTTCCGGGCCAGTTTGCAGGCTAAGGCCGATAAATAGCCCGGTTAAGTCTGCATCTACCAAAATGGAGCGGTTGCCGTTAAACCAGTCAAGAGCCAGTAGGCCGTGTTCCCCCGGGGCTTGTTTTTGGGCTAAAAAGGTCAGGTATTCGTGTAGAACCATTCCTTTTTGGCGGGCCTTTTCAGTATAATCAGGAGGGCAAAGGGTATCAGCAACCCAGGCAAAATGATCGCCTACACAACACTGGCCGGCGTCGTAGCCAAAAAAGCCTGGGAGGACTCCATCTTTTGAAATGCCGCAGATGCCGGGCACCTGCTTGGCTTGGTCAGACATTAAAATGTGGGCGGTGGAGGTGCCGATAATGGCCAGCATGTCACCTCCCTGGTCAATACCCACAGCGGGAATGCAGACATGCCCGTCTACGTTGGCACTGGCAACGGGAATACCAGCCATTAACCCGAGCTGCTCTGCCATGGCTGGGGTAAGGGTGCCCACAGGGCTGCCTAAAGGGATTAAGGGGAAGAAGTGCTTTTCGCTAATAACATGCTCAAGCCTTGGATCCAAGGCCTTTAAAAAATCTTGGTCAGGGTAGCCACTTTGGTAATGATACATGGCTTTATAGCTGGCGGCGCAAAGGCTGCGTCCGTAACTTTGGGTTAGCTGCCAAACAATCCAGTCCCCAGCTTCTATAAAGGTATACATTTTTTCATAAATATCCGGGGCTTCATGAAGAATTTCAAGTAACTTTGGAAACAGCCATTCAGATGAAATTTTGCCCCCGTAGTCCTTCAGCCAAGGCAGTTCCAATTCTTCTGCCAGGGCTGTTATTTGACTGGCTTCTTTTTGAGCGGCATGGTGCTTCCATAACTTGGCATAGGCATGGGGCCGGTTAGCATATTCAGGTAAAAAACATAGGGGGGTTCCATCTTTCCGGGTCGGCAAAACCGTACAGGAAGTAAAGTCAACCCCAATGCCAATCACATCTTCTTTATGTATACCTTTTTGGGCCATAATAGCAGGAACTGTTTTATACAATACGTCTAAATAATCCTGGGGGTGCTGTAAAGCCCAGTCTTGCCCCAGCGTTTTACCAGAGGGAAGGGCCCTATCCATTACCTGATGAGGATAAGAGAGGGCGCAGGAAGCCACTTCCTGGCCATTTTGGACATTAACCAAAATGGCTCTACCTGAAAGGGAGCCGTAATCGATGCCAATGGTATATTTTGCCATGTTTAAATATCCCCGTTCTTTTATTGATCCCTTGGGGCGCATTACGGCCCCGGCAGGCCAAAGAATGAAGGCCTGGGTTTTTTTCATATCCTTCTTTGCGAATCCTTTTAAAAGGGAAGGGTATAAGTCATAACATATTATAAAAAAACCGGTCGAAACTGTCAACAAATATGGATTGAATAAAAAAACAGTGCCCTTTATTTAAATGGCACTGTTTTTTCACTCATTGCGTATGCTTAGGCCTTGCCTAAACCACCAAAGAGGGTGAATTTTTCTTTAATGGTATTTTTAATGGCAGCTACGCCGGGGCCTAATAATTTTCTTGGGTCAAAGCCTTTGCCCTGTAAATCTTTGCCTTCCTCAATGTATTTACGGGTGGCAGCAGCAAAAGACAGCTGACATTCAGTGTTCACGTTAATTTTACTTACCCCAAGGCTGATGGCTTCTTGAATCATGTTTTCAGGAATGCCTGTGCCTCCGTGTAAAACCAGGGGGATGTGGTTGGTAGCTTTTTGAATTTCGGCTAGGGCACCAAAATCAAGGCCCTTCCAATTTTCGGGGTAGATGCCGTGAATGTTGCCGATGCCGGCGGCTAAAAAGTCGATGCCCAGTTCTGCAATAATTCGGCATTCTTCCGGGTCTGCAATTTCGCCCGTGCCGAGCACCCCGTCTTCTTCGCCGCCAATAGAGCCAACCTCAGCTTCAATAGAAAGGCCGGCCTGGTGAGCAAGGGCTACCAGCTCTTTTGTTTTTGCAACGTTTTCCTCAAAGGGGTAGTGGCTGCCGTCAAACATAATGGAGGTAAAGCCCGCAGCGATACAGGCCTTAGCTCCTTCGTAGGAGCCGTGGTCTAAATGCAGTGCTATGGGAACAGTGATGTTTAAACTTTTATCAAGGGATTTCACCATAGCAACAACCACTTCAAAACCGCCCATGTACTTTGCGGCCCCTTCGGACACACCTAAAATAACAGGCGTTTTTGTTTCCTGGGCTGTTTCAAGGGTAGCTTTTGTCCACTCCAGGTTGTTAATGTTAATGTGTGCAATGGCGTAGTGGCCATCTCTTGCCTTTAAAAGCATATCTTTTGCATTTACCAGCATACAATTCCCTCCCAATATCATAAAACATAAGTTATATCCTCATTAGTATACGCCAGGATGCCCAAATAGGCAATGAAAAGGCAAAATTTTAATTGTTTTTTGCCTTTTCGTTCAGGTGAGCCCGGGCCCAGTTAAAGGTAAACTGCTGGGCAATACCTCCATAGGGCAAAACTTCATCAGGGTAGCCTGAGGGGAAGAAGGCAGCCAAGGCCCGCTTCATCCAAACATCCATGGGCACAGTGTTAAAGCGCCCCTGGGAAAAAAGCAAAACACAGTCGGCTACTTTATCGCCAACGCCATATATTTGCTTTAAGTGAGCCCTGGCTTCCTGGTCGCTTAAACTTTGCAATATTTTCTCATTTACAGTGCCTTCGGCAATTTTTTTAGCGGCATCAATCATATACTTGGCCCGAAAGCCTGCCCGCAGAGGAGCCAGGTCATCAGGTTCAAGGGCTGCCAAAACCTCGGGGGCAGGGAAGGCGAAAAGTCCTGGGGCAAGTTGAGGCCCAAAATGTTCACGCAGCCTTTGTACAATCCCCGTAATTCTTGGAATGTGATTGTTTTGACTGATGATAAAAGAGAGCACTGTTTCAAAAAAAGGCTGGCGCAAAACACGAATGCCAGGAGAAAAGGCGATACATTCATCCAAAGGAGGATGTTGCGAAAACAAGGCCTTTAAGGCCGTATAATCTATATCCAGGGCAAAATAATATTGCCAAAACAAATCATCTTCGCTGGTGAAAGGCCGGGGCAGCAGGTTTTGTATTGTAAGGTAATTTCCATCATAGCTGGCCAGAACTGCCTTGTTTTCAGCCACACCCATATAGCCCCCGTCCTCGGTTTTTTGCCAGGTGAAACTTTGGCCGCAAAACAGGGTTTCTTCTAATGAAAAACCGGCCAGGGGGTAAGTGAATTGATTTTTTTCCATAATTTCTCCTTATAAAGGGACAGGGCTTTAGGCAACATCCTTATTATAGCACATCAAGGGATAAAATAAGCAAAGGGAGGGGATGACTTGAAGAAAGAGAAACAGCAGTGCTATAATAAAGCCGAGAATTTAAAAGGCAGGTGAACCATGTTACAGTTCGTTTCTTGCATTGTTACCTTACCCCTGGCAGTATTTCTGCTGGAAATGCTTGGGCTGGAAGGTGCTATTCTTACCAAAAACTATGTAAACGCTGCCATTGGGGGGGCGGTTTTAGGGATTATTCATATTACCATCAGGCCCATTATAAAGGTGTTGCTAAAGGTGTTTAACTGGTTAACCCTTGGGCTTTTGTTTGTTTTGGTAGACGCAGGGCTGGTGATGCTGTGCAGCTGGCTGGTACCCCAATACTTTGAGGTGCCTTCCTTTATTTGGGCGGTTGTAATTGCCCTGATGATTAACCTGGTTCGTACGGTACTTAAATTTATATTCAAGTAAAATAAAAAGGAGAGAGTGAAATGATCGCAATTGCATGTGACCACACGGGAGTGGAGTTAAAGGAAAAAATCAAAGGGCTGATAGAGGAAATGAACCTTTCTTACAAGGACTTTGGAACCGATTCAACAAAATCTACCGATTACCCCCAGTGGGGTTATAAGGCTGCCAAAGCCATTGTACAGGGGGAGTGTGACCGGGGCATACTAATTTGCGGCACAGGGGTGGGCATTGGCCTTGCAGCCAACAAGGTAGACGGCATTCGCTGCGCTACCTGCTCCGAGCCTTACACTGCCTACATGGCTAAAAAGCACAACAACTGCAACATGATCTCTATTGGGGCCAGGGTTTTAGGCGAGGATTTGGCCAAAATGATTGTAAAAACCTTTTTAGATACGGAGTTTGAAGGGGGAAGACACCAGCAGCGCGTAGACCAGATTACTCAAATTGAACAGGGAACGGAAAACTTTAACTAAGCTTTGCGGAGTGACGTGAATGAAACAAGAATCGGCAATTATGGAAAGTGTGCAGCTGGCCGGGCGCATTATTTTAGAAAACGGCGGGGAGACCTACCGGGTTGAGGATACGGTAGAGAGGATGGGCAAGGCCATGGGCTGCGAAGAAGTAGACGTGTTTGCCGTACCCAGCGGGGTTTTTATTACTCTGCACTTTCCCGGCGGCTCTGAAAGAACCACCATAAACCGTATCCGCAGCCGGGGCATTAACCTGTCTAAGGTAGACCAGGCGAACCAGGTGAGCAGACAGCTGGCCTTGGGAGAGATTGATGCCATGAAGGCCCGGGACATTTTAAAGAGCATCCGCCGGGGAGAGAATGCCCTGCTGAATAAATTACAGCCTTACGCGGCAGGGTTTTCTTCTGCCGCCTTTGCCTTTTTGTTTGGGGGCGGCTATATTGAAGCGTTGGTAGCCTGTATTTGTGCCATTTTAACCCAATGGCTTATCCGCTTGTTTGTGCGCTACCAAATGCACCAAATTGTAACCCATATTATCGGCGGTATGATTTGCACCCTAATCCCCCTTTGTTTTCACTATATAACAGGCCTTGGAATGGTAGACCCCATGGTAGCAGGCAGTTTAATGCCCCTGGTGCCGGGCCTTGCCATGGCAAATGCAGTGCAGGACGGGGTTAGAGGGGACTTGCTTTCGGGCATCATCCATGCTGTAAATGCCTTGCTTATTGCCGGGCTGATGGCCGGGGGGGCCATTTTGGCCCAGAATATTTTTCAGCTGCTGACAGGAGGCCGGTAAATGGGAGTGGAATTGATACGGGCGATTTTATCCAGCTTTTTTGCGACCATGGGCTTTGGTTTTTTGCTTCAGGCCCCTAAAAAATCTATTTTTTGGGGTGCTTTAATTGGTATGTTCGGTTACTTGCTTTATTTTACCCTAAGCCAGTTTTTGGCCCTGGGGCAAATGTCTATGTTTTTTGCCTCGGTCATCGCTTCCATTTTAGGGCAGATTGCCGCCCGTAAAATGCGCATTGCAGCGACAGTGTTTACCACCTTATCCATTATTCCCCTGGTTCCGGGGCTGGCCCTGTATATGGGCATGTCTTACTTTGGAGAGGGGCTAAGCGAAATTGGCGGCCAAACCCTGTGGACGGCCATGGTGGATATTTTGATGATTGCCCTGGGCTTGGCTGTAGGAGCCTTTATTTTACGGTTGGTATATGCAAAGGAAAGCAAGGGAAGACAAAAAAAGAAGGCCATATAGCCTTCTTTTTTTGAATTTAATGATACCGGCGGGTTTGCCTTTTAGGCAGTTTGTTGCGCTTTTTAGGCAAGGTGCCAATCAGGCGTAAAAGCCCCCGGATAAGCAAGAAGATAACGAAGAGAACCAGCAGGATGAACAAAACCACTTCCAGGGTAAGAGGAGGGAAAGGATTTGGATCGGCATAGGTTTCCTCTTCAATTTGGGCCAGGGTTTTTGGGGCGTTTTCCCGTTTGGCAACAGAGCGGGAAGCAACCAGCTGGTAGGCGGAGGTATTCCCGTTTTCTTCAATGTAGTAAAGGGTGCCTAGCTTTTGACCGGCGTTAACCGGGGCCACCAGGTCTTCATACTCTACCAGCACAATGTCATAGAGCCGTTCTGACAGGTACTCCAGCTCTTTTTTAGGGGCGATAATGGTGGGGATATTGTCACTTTCTTCAGGCACAATATCAAGTAATACCCGGCCCAGGTCCGTATCATCTGTTGAATAACCCGAAAGATTTACATAAAGGGGGTTTTCGTTATATAAATCAACAGGGGTGGTGCTTTGGTATTGGGAAAAGCCGTAGTCCATCATTTTAATGGTATCGGTCCACCGGTTGTAATAGCCCGAATAAAAAACAACGGAAATCAAGGTAATGCCGTCTCGTTCAGCCGCCCCAACAAAACAGTACCCAGAACGAAAAGCAGTGCCGGTTTTAATGCCGATGCCGTCAGGATAGTAATATTTATTGTCTGAATCTGCCTCCAAAAACCGGTAGCGGTTGGCGTTTAGGGTTCGGGATCTTTTCATGTTGCTTTGGGGCAGGGGGTAGGAGGTGGTTTTTGATATGGTGCGAAATAATTCGTCGGTCATGGCCTGGCGGGCAATGGCGGCCATATCCCTGGCACTGGTAACATGGTAGGTGTCGGGGTAGCCATGGGTGTTTGAAAAATGAGTATTTTTTAAGGAAAGAACATTCACTGCGTAGTCATTCATCATATCGATAAAGTTATCGATAGAACCGGCGGCTGCCTCGGCCAGCATGTTGGCTCCCTCGTTACCTGAGCGGATCATGGTGGCGTAAAGCAGGTCTTTGTAGTTTATTTCCTCCCCTACTTGCAGAGGAATGGTGCTGGAATCTTCGGGAATGGTTAAAGCAGAGTCACTGGCAACAACCTTTTGCTCTAAAAGACCTTCCTGCTGGCCAATAATCGAAGCCAGGTAAACAGTTAAAATTTTGGTGGTAGAAGAAGGGTTCATGGGCTCATCGGGGTTTTTTTCAAAAATAACCGTGCCGCTGTTTGCCTCGATCAAAATGGCAGAGGTGGCATAAATTTGATCCGGTGTTAAATCTTCCGGGTGGGCCGCATCATAATCAGGGGCTGAAGGGGAAAGGATAGGCTCAACAAAGTTGCTCATGTTCTCTTCTTCCCCAAAAACAGGAAGGAAAGAGGAAAACAAGAAGACAGCAAGGAATATATATATAAAGCTCTTTTGAAAAGCTTTAACAAAATGTGCCATTTAAACCTCCACCATGTAAAATAAACTGTACCTGCTAATTATACATGGCTTTGACTTTTTTGTATAGAACGGCATTTAAATGAACCGTAAGGGAGTTTTGGATGATGGAAAAACATGCTTGGGTTGTGATTAACCCGGTGGCCGGGGGCGGCAAGGGCATAAAACACCAAGAGAAGATTGTAAACAAACTAAAAGATATATACAGTCAGGTAACCTGCTTTGTTACAAAGCAAAAGGACGATGGAATTAAAATTGGGATGAGGGCTTGTGAAGAAAAAATTGATGCAGTTTACTGTGTAGGGGGCGATGGCACGGTGCAAGAAGTGGTAAAAGGCATCGCCGAGCAACCCTACCGCCCTGTATTGGGGGTAATCCCCCTGGGTACCTATAATGCCTTCGCCAGAATGGTAAAACTACCCATGTCTTTTGAAAAAAACATTCAAAACCTGGACAAAATGGAAACAAGGTGGATCGATATTGGAAAAATTAACAATACGTATTTTTTGTTTTTAGTCAGTGTGGGCAGGCTGGCAGAACCTTTTCATCAGGTTACCAGCGAGCAAAAAAGCAAGTTTGGTATTTTAAGCTACTTTTTTGAAGGGATGAAAAAAATTCCCGAAGACAGGCCTTTTACTTATGCAGTTTACACCCGACAGGAGCGGCTGGAAATACAATCGTCCCTGATGATGTTTGCTTTAACCAACTATGTGGGCAGCATTAAATTTGCCGGGGCCGACATTGACCAGGCTGACGGGCAGGGGCATTTGCTTATTTTAAAAAATGTGGATATTCTAAAAAAAACCCAGGTTTTGCTTAACGCCCTGCAGCAAAAAGTTGAGCAGAGCAACCAGGTCATTTCGCTGATTACCGATCAGATAACCATTGAAGCCTTGGAGGAAGGAAGCCCCGAAACAGATATTGACGGAGATCAGGGCCCCCCTTTTCCCCTTAATATACAGGTGCTTAAAGAGCATATTCAAGTTTTCGTGCCTGGGGATGCCTAATATCAAAGGAGAAGTTTATGAAAAACTATATCCGCTATATGCGTAAGAGAATCGGTAATGATCCCTTGATTATCGTGGGAGCGGCGGTGATTGTAGAAAACGAAAGAGGAGAACTGCTGCTGCAAAAGCGAAGGGATAACAGTTTGTGGGGTTATGCCGGGGGGTGTTGAATACGGTGAGCCCCTTGAAGAGGCAGCAGCACGGGAATTGTACGAAGAAACAGGCTTGATTGCAAAAGAATTGGTGTTTTTCAGAAGTTTTTCCGGTAAACAGATGTTGTATACCTACCCAAATGCAGATCAGGTATATGTAATTGAACATTTGTTTGTATGTAAAAACGATGAAGGGACGACAATGGCCCAGGTGGAGGAAGTGGAGGAATTAAAGTTTTTGCACTGGAGTAAAATAAACGATTTCACAAAAATCTCGCCTCTTTGCCGTCCGGGGCTAAAGGCTTATATTGATTTAAAAGAGAAGGAACAAAAATAAAAAGAAGGCATTGCCTTCTTTTTATTTTAGATTCTTTACGTTTTGACGGTAACCGCGGGGACTAATCCCCTCTACCCGGTTAAAGCACTGAGAAAAGTAGCTGGGAGAGGAAAAACCCACGAACTGAGAAATTTGAGAAATGCTGTAGTCCGTATCCTCCAATAAAAACTTACTTTCTCTAATGCGCCGTTCAATCAGGTAATTGATGGGGGAGATGCCGTGGTCCCGTTTATAGATGTGGGAGAGATAAAATTTATTCAAATGGGCCACTTTGGCCAGGGCATCTAAGGTAATGTCCTCTTTAAAGTGGGTGTCAATATAGCGCTTGATCTGTGCACTTTCAAGGCTGGCTTTTTCAGGGCCCCGTACGGTTAAAATCACTTCTCTGTAGCGCTGGAGTTTGGCAACTAAAACATGGAGCCAGCCGGCGGCAATGTTTTGAGAATAAGGCTGACTCTCTTTTAGCTCATTTAAAATTTCCTGAAAATATAGATGTATATCCGCGCCCAGTTCCCCACAGGAAAAATGGCAAAAACGGGAGTCGCTGGTGCCGGCCCCTAAAAAATCCGCTCCTTCAAGCCCTAACACAATGTATTCCATAGGGCTGCCGTTGCTGGCGGTTTCCGTATGGAGCACATTGGGGTTGATGATGATCAAATCATTGGGCTTTACTGGGAAATTTAGCTCTTGTATTTGAAAGCTGCCCTCGCCTGAAGTAACGTAAAAAAGCTCTGTACATTGGTGAGCGTGAGGAGCGCTGGGCCAGTCTCCTTCAAATTTAGAGGAAGAAATGTACTGTAACTGCAGTGCCGCCATGGCAAGAGAAGAAGAAGGGACGTTATAGCGTTGATTACCCATGAAAAAAGCCTCCCGAAAAGATAAGGTATCATTAAAACTAATATATATATCTTGCCTTAATATTATAAAAAAAGCAAGTTATATGGCATAATGTTTTTTTATTAATACGGAAAGGATATAAGCAAGGGATGGAGCGTATAATAAACTGGTCTTTTTGCATAAATATTAGCAAGAAAGAAGGAAAGAGGTATAAAAAATTAAACAGCAATAAATATAAAATGATGCGCAAAAAAGAAGTTGTTATTATAAAAAGAAAAGGCCATAATAATAATCAACAGAGCAAATAAACGCTCGTCTACCCATAAAACATTATAGGAGGAATATACGATGAAGAAAATGCTATCCCTGGCCTTGGCCCTGATGATGGTGCTGGCCCTTGCCCCTTTAAGCGCTTTAGCCGAAGGTGAGCAGGTACTTAAAGTAGCAGCCATTGAAACAGCTTACGGCTCAACCCCTTGGGAAGAAGTCGCAGCTGCTTTTGAAGAAGCTGTACCTGGCGTAAAAGTAGTACTAACAACCGACAAATTACTGGAAGATGTAATTGGCCCCAGCATGAAGGCCGGGGATTTCCCCGACGTAATTCACCTGGCCACCGGCCGTGAAGCCGCTTTAACCGAAACCTTTATTAAAGACAACGCCATTGAAGACATTAGCGACCTTTCCGGCATTCAGGTTCCTGGTGAAGAGAAGACCGCCGGCGAAAAAATTGTTCCCGGCTTTACCGATACTTCTTTAACCAACCCTTATGGCGATGGAAAAACCTACCTGGCGCCCATGTTCTACAGCCCCTGCGGTTTATTTTACAACGCCGGCCTGTTTAACGAAAAGGGCTGGGCTCTGCCAACAACTTGGGACGAAATGTGGGCCCTGGGCGACGAAGCCGCCAAGGAAGATATTGCCCTGTTCGCCTATCCCACCACCGGTTACTTCGACGCTTTCTTCTATGCCTTAATGTTTGAAGTGGGCGGCCCCGAGTTCTTTGAAAAAGCAACACACTATGAAGAAGGCATTTGGGAAACCGAAGAAGCAAATAAAGCCTTTGATATCGTTGCAAAACTGGCCACCTATACCGAAAAAACCGTTCCTGCCAATGCAAATGATACCAACTTCCAAAAGAACCAACAGCTCATTTTAGACAACAAAGCATTGTTTATGCCTAACGGAAACTGGGTGATTGGCGAAATGGCCGATGCTCCCCGTGCTGAAGGCTTTGAATGGGGCTTTATGGCCCTGCCTGCTGTAGAAGAAGGCGGCGACCGCTACAGTTACACCTGGTTTGAGCAGGCTTGGATTCCCGCTGGGGCAACCAATAAAGACCTGGCAAAGCAATTCTTAGCTTTCTTATACAGCGATAAAGCGGTTGAAATTTTTGCAAAAGCCGGTGCTATTCAGCCTGTAGTAGGCGTTGGCGAAACTTTAACCGGTGACATGCAGGTTTACTTTAGCATTTATGACCAAGGGGCCAAAGCTGCCATGGGAGAATTTGCAGCCACCGATCCGGTAGAAGGCATTAACAACAGAGCCGTTTGGTTCGATCCGGTAAACAGCCTTGTATCTGGCGACAAAACCCAGGAAGAATGGGTAAATGGCATTATTGATGCGAGCAACCAATTGCGCGAAGCCTTAAAATAAGTTCCTACAGCCTGTTACATCAACAGTTCTATACCTTAGGGGCGGCGGCATGAATGCCCGCCGCCCCTTTTTTAAAAGGGGCGATTCAGTGAATAAGCAAAAAGGGCGCAGCAGGTTTATTTTTTTCTGCCTGGCACCGGCAGTGGTTTTGTTTACCATTTTTATGCTATACCCAACCGTAAATGTTTTCCGCATGTCTTTATACAAATGGGGGGGCTATAGCCCAAATAAAGAATTTGTAGGCTTGAGTAACTTTGTAAAGCTTTTTGCAGACAAAAACTTTTTACGGTCTTTTCAAAACACAGTTCTGCTTATTATTTTGGTAACCATTGTTACTCTAGGCATGGCCTTGTTTTTTGCAGCTGTTCTTACAAGGGAAAAAATCAAGGGACAAAGCTTTTTTAGAATTGTTTTCTATATTCCCAACATTCTTTCCATGGTGATTATTGCGGCCATTTTTTCGGCTATTTATGATCCGAGCCGAGGGCTGCTGAACTCTGTGATTGCTCTGTTTAACCCTAAGGCCCAGCCTGTTTACTGGCTGGGGGATCAAAAGATTGTTATTTATTCCATCTTAATTGCCATGATCTGGCAGGCGGTGGGCTATTATATGGTTATGTACATGTCCAGTATGTCTTCCGTGCCCGAAAGCTTGTACGAATCGGCCAACTTAGAAGGGGCCAGCCGTACAAAGCAGTTTTTTCAAATTACCATTCCCCTAATATGGACAAACATCCGCACCACCCTTACTTTTTTTATCATCAGTTCCATCAACATGGCCTTTTTATTAGTAAAGGCTATGACAAATGGGGGGCCCGATGGCTCAACCGAAGTATTTTTAAGCTATATGTACAAACAAGCTTACACCAACTCAAGCTATGGCTACGGCATGGCTATTGGCGTGGTTGTGTTTGTGTTCTCCTTTGCCTTATCGGCGATTGTTAATGCCATTACCAAACGGGAAACATTAGAGTTTTAGGAGGGATTAAATGAAAGCAGTTCAAACACCAAAACACCATTTTTCGGTTAAAGACGTTTTCTTTAAGACCCTCATTTATTTGGCCCTCATTGTGCTGGCTGTGTGTATTATTGTGCCGGTAGGCTGGGTATTTATGGCCAGCGTAAAAGAAAACACCGAGTTTTACGGCAGCCCCTGGGCCCTGCCTAAAGGCTTATACTTTCAAAACTTTGCTGATGCCTGGACAACGGCAAAAATGGGCGATTATTTTTTAAATTCCATTATTGTAACGGTGGTCGCTCTGGGAATTTTGTTGGTTGTGGCCCTGCCCGCCGCATACGTTTTAGCCCGCTACCGTTTTAAAGCCCGGGGCTTTTTTAACACCTTGTTTATGGCTGGGCTTTTTATTAATGTAAACTATATCGTGGTACCCATCTTTTTAATGTTGGTTGATGCAGATGCAGCCTTGAAACAACTGTTTAACCGGGGCTTTTTTATTAACAATATTTTTGTGCTGGCCTTGGTTTATGCCTCTACCGCGCTGCCCTTTACGATTTACTTGTTAAGCAGCTACTTTGCCACTTTGCCTAGGGATTTTGAGGAGGCCGCCTCGGTCGACGGGGCAGGCTACACCAAAACCATGGTACGCATTATGATGCCTATGGCAAAGCCCAGCATTATCACCGTTATTTTATTCAATTTCCTTTCCTTCTGGAACGAGTACATTATATCTATGACGCTGCTGATTGATCCAAAAGGGGCTCGAACCTTGCCCGTTGGGCTGATGAATTTAATGAAGGCTCAAAACGCCAAGGCGGAGTACGGGCAGATGTATGCAGGGTTGGTTCTGGTGATGCTGCCTACACTGATTTTATACATGTTGGTTCAAAAAAAGCTAACCCAGGGAATGACCGTTGGCGGTATTAAAGGGTAGATAAGGAGGGCCTTATGAACAGTTACGTAAGACAAAAAATAAAAGTCATCGCCGGTATATTGGTTTTGGCCTTGTGCCTGGCCTTGGTGGTCATTGGCCAAAGAACTGTAAGCTATCCTTCTTTGGGGCTGATGCTTCTTGGCCTTGGGGGCATGTTGGTGCTGCTGTATTTATACAATCGCTCCTATACAAAGGCAAAAAACCCCTATACTGAAAATGAGCATGAAAAGGCGGAGGGAAAATGAAAGAGATCAAAAAGGGAAGATTGACCATACCCACAGACCTTGATATTGTGCCCCAAACTTTGGAAATCCTTGAAAAATGGGGGGGCGATGCCTTGCGGGATGCCGACGGAACCCAGTTTCCCAAAGCGCTTGAAAAGGCTGATGCTAAAATATATGCCACTTACTATACCACGCGTAAAGACAATGCCTGGGCAAAAGCCAACCCGGATGAAGTACAGCAGTGCTATATTATGACGGGATTTTATATGGCAAAGGAGCAGCAACTGCATATTCCCTTGATGCAGGGTATTTCGCCTGAACTTATGCAGCCCAATACCCACGATGATATTACCCGCTGGTGGGAAGTGATTGACCGTACAACGGGCAATGTGGTTAAGCCCAGCAAGTGGAGTTATGACGAGGAAACGGGAGAGGTGGTTATACAAAAGGCCACCCCTTACCACGAGTATACCGTTAGCTTTTTGGCTTACCTTATTTGGGACCCTGTGCACATGTACAACGCCGTAATAAATGACTGGCAGGACTTTGAGCACCAAATTACCTTTGATGTACGCCAGCCCAAAACAAAAGAATTTTCAAAAAAGCGTCTGCGCGATTTTTTAGCCAATCATCCCCACGTGGACGTGGTACGCTTTACCACCTTCTTTCATCAGTTTACCCTGGTTTTTGACGAGCTGAAGCGAGAAAAGTATGTAGACTGGTATGGCTATTCTGCTTCTGTCAGCCCTTATATCCTAGAGCAGTTTGAGCAGGAAGTGGGTTATCCCTTCAGGGCCGAATACATTATTGACCAGGGTTATTACAACAACCAATACCGGATTCCCTCTAAAGAATATAAGGACTTTATGGCCTTTCAGCGCCGGGAAGTGGCGGCCTTGGCAAAAGAACTGGTAGATATTGTGCACGAGCAGGGCAGGGAAGCCATGATGTTTTTGGGTGATCACTTTATTGGCACCGAGCCTTTTATGGACGAGTTTAAATCCATTGGCCTGGATGCAGTGGTGGGCAGTGTGGGCAATGGCAGTACCCTGCGCTTAATCAGCGACATTTCCAGCGTAAAATATACCGAAGGCAGGTTTTTGCCTTATTTTTTCCCGGATACTTTTCACCCAGGCGGCAACCCTGTAAAAGAGGCCAAAGAGAATTGGGTTACCGCCCGCCGGGCTATTTTACGAAAACCCATCGACCGGATTGGTTATGGGGGCTATTTAAAACTGGCCCTTGATTTTCCGGATTTTGTTGATTATATTGCCCAGGTGGCCGATGAGTTTAGAACCCTTTATGACAACATTCGCGGCACAACCCCCTACTGTTTTAAACGGGTGGCGGTGCTCAACTGCTGGGGTAAAATGCGCAGCTGGGGATGCCACATGGTGCACCATGCCCTGTATCAAAAGCAAAACTATAGTTATGCAGGCATTATTGAAGCCCTTTCCGGTGCCCCGTATGATGTATCCTTCATTAGTTTTGACGATATTTTAACCTCACCGCAAATCCTTGACCAGGTAGATGTAATTCTTCTTGTTGGCGATGGCGATACGGCACATACCGGCGGGGCATATTGGCAAAACCCTCAAATGGTAGAGGCGATTCGCTCCTTTGTTTACCGGGGAGGCGGCTTTATTGGCGTAGGGGAGCCTGGGGGGCACCAGTGGCAAGGCCATTACCTGCAGCTGGCCAACATGATGGGGGTTGAAAAAGAAACAGGTTTTACCTTGGGCTATGATAAGTACAACTGGGAAGAGCAGAATCACTTTATTATTGAGGATGTTATAGGAGGTCGGGATGCTATTGACTTTGGGGAAGGGGCAAAAAACATATACGCCCTGCCTCAGGCAAAGGTTATTGTGAACCGGGATCAACAGGTGCAGCTTGCCGTAAACGAAGCGGGCGAAGGACGTTGTGTTTATATTGGCGGCCTTCCCTACAGCTTTGAAAACGCAAGGCTTTTGCATCGGGCCATTTTATGGGCCTCCCATGGGGAAGATCTGTTATACACTTGGTTTAGTACCAACCCCAATGTAGAAGTACATGCCTTTGTAGAAAACAAAAAGTATTGTGTGGTTAACAATACCTACCAGCCCCAAAGCACGATGGTATACCGGGGCAATGCAGCGGGTTTCCCCTTGGAACTGGCGGCAAACGAAATAAAGTGGTACGAGATTGTATAAAAAAATACAGGCGGCCTGTGCTATTGGTGCACAGGCCGCCTGTATTCTAATCATTCATGGTAATAAAAACGCGAATACCAACAGGTGCTAGAGGGCCAATGGCTATTTTACCGATGGGTTTCAAACTGATGAAAAATATGCGCCTCATCGTAGCAGGTGATGGGGCCATTAGGCTTATTTTGGCTGTAATGAGCAATTTTAAGCCTTGGAATATTGTTGGGCTGAAGGATCCAGGCGAAGCAAATATCCCCCCGATACAGCTCCATTTGGCCTGTGCCGTCGCCCCAGGGGCTGGGGCTGCCTTGATGGGGGTAAAGGGTTAGCTCTTTCATAACGGCTTTTAGGAAAGAGCCGTCAGCAATGTCTGCTCCTATAGGATTTTTAGGGTCGGGGGGATTCAGCACCCTTGGCACCAGGGACATAAAGCGTTTACACCGCCATTTGGCATGGTCTGCCTCCCTTTTAAACAGGCTGCCGGCAGGCCCCTCGTACACAATGCGGGCAAATTCATTGCCGCCGGTGGTCAGGTTGTAAAAGGACCCTGCCACCCGGTCAATTTCTTCATTTTTGGCACAAAGGCTATATTCTATTTTTATTTTGCTGCCAGGAGGAATGGGGTTTTCCTCGCCAAAGCCAAAGCTTTCTTCAGTGGGCGCCAGGGTGTCGCCTGCTAGTGTAGGGGCCCAGCTCATCACAAACCAGCCAGGCCCCCCTGTTAAGCCCCTGCCCGTATAGTTGCCAAGGCCTATGTCGGCCATTTGCACCAATGTACCTTCGGTAACCATGGAAAGGCAAATATATGCTCTACGCATGTTATTTGCTGTGTTCACCTGGGTATTGGCTAAATCAATAACACAGCTTTGCTTTATGTAACGGCTGTTATATTCGCCCTCTACATAATAATGGGCTCCGGCGTTAGGCTCAATCAAGGGTCGAATGTGACTGTTAAAGGGTAGGGAGTCATAGGTGTCATCCCTTTGTGAGCGCAGAATATAAGTCGATACCGAAGTATTTTTCAACTGGGGAAAGGCAGATATATTAGCTACGTTATCAATGGTATTCCCTTGGGTTAAGTTGCTTGAAACAATGGCTTCGTGGGGAATGAAAGAAAAGGGCATATTGTTCACCTGCCTATTGATATTTTATTGCCCTTAGTATACAGGCCGAAGGGAAAAAGGGCAAGAAAGGGAGTAGGGCTCAATGAATCAGGGCTTTAAAAAGCTGAGAAAGTTTGTTTGATAAGGCAAAAATAAAGGCAATGATAAGGTTAACACCGCGCAAGTTGGATACAATGGATGGTCGTTCTTTTTACGTAAAACATCGTTTAAAATACTTGAAACAGCAAAATTATTTCTGTGCTTTTTTCCTTGGTTTTCGAGAAAAGTCTTTGCCCTTTCAGCGCCTCCTCTATCGTGGGGCATTTCCTAAGCCGTTTTTGCTTAAAGGGCGTAGAAGACCGGGCCGCTGTTATTTTTTACAAATGCAAGTCATTTTGTGCTATACTGAGTGTATAAGCCCCTGCCGGTAAAAAGGCAGTTACTCTATTTATACGAATAAAGTTTCATATATCCTGTATCATAAAGGGGCGTTGTTTTGGCATGGTTTTACAAAATAGGGGGCGGATCCTTAAGGAAGAGTTGTATCATTTTGCCTGAAAGCAGACTTTACCAGTATGGCCAAATGGCTGTTTTACCTCCCTTACCTTTATTGATGGGCAACCAATGTTAAAACAAACATAATAAAAGATACGGGAGGTTTTTATTTTGGTTAAAAAAAAGTACGCCGGTGTGCTCATGTCCTGCCTTGCGGCAGTAATTATTTCAGTACCCATTGCCTTCATTATGGTGCTAATTAACGTTGGTTTTAGTCCAGGTTTTTTCCTGGCCTTTTTAAAGTCGGCCCTTGTAGGGATTCTCATTTCCATTCCCTTGGCCAATATTGGCATCCCCCTGGCTGAAAAAATAACTAAAAAATTGGTGAAAGACGAATAGTTCTAAAGAAAGCCGCTGCAGGAGCAATTGTTTGCCTTGCAGCGGCTTTTTTTATAGGCCTAAATTTTAGCTGACAATAAAAATCATGTCATCATCTCTTTATAGGCATCGGCGTTTACCTGTATGCGCCTGTTTAAAATACGAGTGAATCCTTCATTGCTTAGTTCGCCGATTAAACGGCTTACTGTAACCCGGGTTCCGCCAATGATTTCACCTATTTCTGCGTGGGTATAGTTTGTTTGCAGGGGATACCAGCGGTGGTCAATTAACTGGTTTGTGTTTGCACTTGCACAAAACAGGCGCATAATCCGTTCAAATGCTGTACGATGGCAGCGACAAAAGAGTTACTAAAAAAGCCTATGTTAAGGACTTCTTAAATTCGAAAGGTTTTGATCTGAATTTTGATGATATTGAAAAACTAATTGAAGCGGCCGTATGGGAATTAAAACAAGATAGTCAATTGGGACAGCTGATTGAATTTGAGCCACCAAGTATAACCACAGAAACAATAAAACTTTAATAGAATTAACCCCGCTTTGGCAGGGTGTTTTTTTGTGCAATAATTGTTTGGTTATGCTATAATTCATATATTGATTTTAGCAGAAAAAGTGATATATTATGAAACTTTCCGTGTAAGGTGGCGAAGGTGCTTTAATTGCAACTATAAACGTGGATTCACTGGAAAAATACGAATTTGCTTTTTATCTACACATGAATGGCGATGTTATAGAAAAGATATGGTATACTGCATCTTCAACAGCTGAATTTTCATTGAAGATAAATGGGATTTATTTTATAACTGCTTTTTCAAGGCTTGCTGGCTCCAAGGAAGTTCAAATAATCAAATCTGAGCCCGTACGTTTCGTTGAGGGAAGAAAGCCAAGCATTATGAAGTATATGCATATTGAAGAAATGGAAATGACAAATCTATGTAACCTTCAGTGTGACAATTGCTGTACCCCAACCACCAATTATCCCAGGGGATTTATGGATGATAGAACTGTTCTTGCTACTTTGTCTTGGACTAAAAAAGGGCAAACACTAAACTACCATAGGCAAGGAGAACCATTGTTGCACAAGCAGTTGGAAAAGTACGTAAGATGGGGTGTAGAGGCGGAGATAAAGCCGATTATCAGTACAAATGGGGAATTGCTGGATGTTAACAGACTAGAAAAATTGTATGCTGCAGGTCTTCGTCACCTTGTGATAACTTTACACACGGAGGGATCCTTGAAAAGTTATTTAAACGTGATCAGGTGGTTGGAGGAAAAAGGTGTAAAAACCCTCCATTTTTCCGAACATCATAAGCCATTGGAAGAAGATGTTTTTTATTTTGCTGGAAAGGTTCTTGACTTTGCAGATGGTGTTGAGCAGAGCAAAGAGGTAAGAGGCAAAATAGAAAGCTTGGGGGAAAATGAAAAAAGATTTTTGCAGATTACCCCTGTTCATACTTGGGCTGGAAATGTTGCTGATAAACGACAAGATTTTTCTGATGATATTATTAAACAACGGCAAACCAATTGCTACTTCATCCAGACACCAACTATAAACGTGCGGTGGGATGGAACTGTTGTCGGTTGTTGCTTTGATTCGGAAAATGATAACGAAATAGGACATATACTTGATTTTTCTGATATAATCATTGATCTATCGAAATACAAGTTATGTGAGCACTGCGATAGTAATTGGGCTGTACAATAAGATGTTTGGCAAACAAAGGAAAACCCTGCTTTGGCAGGGTTTTTTTGCATATAGAAAAAGAGCATCTAACAAAAGTCAGCGCTCTATCTCTTGTACGATTATAAACATATCCCTGTAAACAAGGAGTTCAACGTTCGCACACGTTATAAATGGTGACCCATCCGCGACTCGAACGCGGGACACCCTGATTAAAAGTCAGGTGCTCTGCCAACTGAGCTAATGGGTCATGTTGGCTGGGGTGGCAGGATTTGAACCTACGAATGCGGGAGTCAAAGTCCCGTGCCTTACCGCTTGGCGACACCCCATTAAAATTGGGGTGGGTAATGGGGTTTGAACCCATGACATCCAGAGCCACAATCTGGCGCTCTACCGCTGAACTATACCCACCATAAAATATACGACAAATGGCGCGCCTGAAGGGATTCGAACCCCTGACCCACGGCTTAGAAGGCCGTTGCTCTATCCTACTGAGCTACAGGCGCATACCGTGGTAGGCAAGCCAGCGTATGGTCAGCAATATTAGTGCTGACAGGATAGAATATTATCACAAGCCATGGGGCTTGTCAAGGCATTTGGACAAATTTAAAAGAAAACTTTTGTCCTGGGCTTTTCTTGACAAGGGCTTTTGAAATGTTTATAATACAACCAATGCATTGATAAAGGAAAGTACCTTTGCTTGAAGCTTTTAGAGAGTTCTTGGCTGGTGAAAAAGAACAGCAGAGCAAAGGGAAGTACCCTTTTGAGCACGGATTTTGAAGGTGATAAACTGGGTAAAAAGCCGCCGGAGCGCCGGATACAGCGTAAAAGAGCAGTTTTTCTGCTTTTACTGAGGCAGCCACAGGCTGTAAACGGAAGTGGTACCACGATGACATCGTCTTCCCCATGAGGGACAGACGTTTTTTTATTATAAAGGAGAAAGGATAATATGAAAGGTGAGCAGGTTCCTTTTGCCAGCCGTTTTGACGGAATTAGCGGCAGCGCAATCAGAGAGATTTTCAAACTCTTGGCCGTTCCGGGGATGATTTCTTTTGCCGGGGGCAACCCTTCCCTTAGCGCCCTGCCCGATGAGCAGGTAGCCCTGGCTGCTCAAAAGGCGATGGAAAAAAACGGCAAGGCTATTTTACAATACGGGGCTACAGAGGGCTACCCTCCTTTTATTGAAAGCTTAATGGCTTATGTTCAAAAGCTGATGGGAAGGGCACACCAAAAAGAGGAGCTGCTGCCCATTACCGGTTCAACCCAGGGAATGGATCTTTTGTGCAAGGCCCTGATTAACCCGGGGGATGTAATTTTAGTTGAAAGCCCTACTTTTTTAGGCAACATGCAAGCTATGCGACTGGCCCAGGCGAAGCTTGTACCGGTTGAAAGCGACGATATGGGTATGAACATGGAGGCCCTTGAAAAGGCCATGATTGCATATCAGCCTAAAATGCTCTATACCATTCCCAACTTCCAAAATCCCACAGGGAAAACCCTGCCTTTAAGCAGGCGGCAAAAAATAGCCCAGCTGGGTGAGCGCTATGGGGTTGTTGTTGCAGAGGACGACCCTTACCGGGATTTACGCTATGAAGGGGAGCACTTGCCAACGATTAAATCCTTTGATGAAGCGGGGATGGTGGTTTACCTGGGCAGCTTTTCCAAAATTATATCTCCCGGCCTTCGGGTAGGCTATTTGGTGGGCAACGAACAAATCATACGCAAGTGCACCATTGCTAAGCAGTCAAGCGATTTGCATACGGCAAACTTAAACCAGGCTATTATTGATGTGCTTTTGCGGGAGGATATGCTTCATACACACATCCCCAGTATTTGCAAGGATTACAAAGTACAAATGGAGGCCATGCTTCAAAAAACCGGCGGCTTTCCAGCGGGAACCTTTGTTACCAAGCCCGAGGGAGGCCTGTTCGTTTTTGTAACCCTGCCCGAGGAACTAAACGCCACCAGCCTTTTAACCGAGGCGGTCAAAGCAGGGGTGGCTTATGTGCCGGGCACTTACTTCTACCCCGATGGAGGCCACCATAACACCTTTAGGCTTAACTTTTCAGCTGCAACGGCCGAAAAGATTGAAGAAGGCATGGAAAAATTACAAAAGGTATTTTTATAAACAATAATGATGAGGAGCAGTGAAATGAGTCAACAACACGTGTTGGATGTATTAAAAGAAAGGGGCTTTTTAGCCCAAATTACCTTTGAGGAGGACTTGCGCAAAAGACTTGAAAATGAGAAAATGACCATTTATGTGGGTGTAGACCCTACAGCAGACAGTCTGCATGTAGGGCACATTATTCCCGTTATGGCCATGGCCCATCTACAAAAAGCAGGGCACCGCCCTCTGGTTCTTTGTGGCGGAGGAACGGCCATGGTAGGAGATCCCAGCGGAAAAACCGATATGCGTCAAATGATGTCTAAAGAAACCATTGCCGGAAATATTGAACACATTAAAGACCAACTGGCACGGTTTTTGGATTTTGGTGAGGGCAAAGCCAAAATGGTCAACAACGCCGATTGGCTCCTTGATTTAAACTACATTGATTTTCTTCGCGAAATCGGTGCTCATTTTTCTGTTAACCGAATGCTGACGGCAGAAGCTTACAAGCAACGGATGGAGCGGGGCCTGACCTTTTTAGAGTTTAACTATATGATTATGCAGGCTTATGATTTTTTACACCTGTTTAAAACAGAAGGTTGCCGGCTTCAAATTGGCGGTGACGACCAGTGGAGCAATATCTTAGCCGGGGCGGATCTCATCCGCCGTAAGGAGCAGGAGGAGGCCTATGCCTTGACCTGTAATTTAATTATGACTCACGACGGGCAAAAAATGGGCAAAACCGTTGCCGGTGCCCTGTGGCTGGATGCCCAAAAAGTAAGCCCTTATGAGTTTTACCAGTATTGGCGCAATGTGGCCGATCAAGATGTGCAGAAATTCTTGGGTCTTTTAACCTTTTTGCCCATGGATGAGGTGCGCAGGCTGGGGGCCCTTGAAGGGGCCGAAATTAACCATGCAAAGGAAGTTTTGGCCTTTGAGGTAACCCAACTCATCCACGGAAACCAAGCTGCCAACGAGGCTCAGGAGGCTTCCAGGGCCCTGTTTAGCGGCGGGCAGAACATGCAAAACATTCCCACGGTTCAAATTACCCCGGCCCAGCTGGAAGAAGACAGCCGGTTGGTGAATGTGCTGGTTTTAAGCGGCCTGTGCAAAAGCAAGGGGGAAGCCCGCAAGATGATTGATGCCGGGGCCGTAACGGTGGAAGACGTAAAAATATCCAATCTAGACTACCGGATTGAACCTGAGGATATTCCTAAGGAAGGTTTACTCATTCGCCGGGGTAAAAAAAATTACTGCCGGGTTATTTTAGCCTGATGCCCAGCTATAAAACCCTTAAGGGCTACGGGGAAAAAGAGATTATCATTAAAAAAAGCCGCTTTATCGGCAGGGCCATGCCTGTAACCACCCAGGAGGAAGCCATTGGCTTTATAAACAGCCTGCGCAAACGGTACCCTGATGCCACCCACCATTGTTATGCCTATGTTATTGGGCAAAATAGCGGTATTATGCGCTACAGCGACGATGGGGAGCCTGGCGGTACGGCAGGCATTCCGATGATGGAAGTGTTGAAGATGCGCCAAGTGGTCAATGTGGCGGTGGTGGTTACCCGCTATTTTGGCGGCGTAATGCTGGGGGCTGGGGGTTTGGTGCGGGCCTATACCCAGGGTTGTGTAGAAGCTTTGGAGGCCGCCCAGGTGGTTATAATGGAAAAAAGCTTTCAAATGGTTTTAACGGTTCCTTATAACCAGTGGGATAAAATACAGTACGAAATAAGCAAAGAACCGGTGCAGATCAATCAAGTGTTGTACGAAGCCCAAGTGACCTGCCATTTTAGCATTCGGGAAAAGGATTTACCTGCCTTTGAAAAGGCCCTTAGTACCTGGTCCGAGGGCAGCCTTAAAGCGCAAGCGACAGAAGAAGGCTATATTGCTTGGCCAGAGGAGAAGAGCGAACCTCAGCAATAAGCCTTTTGCAAAAACCTTTAGGAATTTTCCTAAAGGTTTTTGTTTTGCTTTTATTTAAAACAGAGGGCAGGTTTGTTGGACAAAATTTTAAAAAATAATGGAGGAGATGGACAAGATAAATTGTAAAAGGGCAAATTACTAAAGAAAAAACCCTCCTGCCAATTTTTGCAGGAGGGAAGTAGGTTTGTGTATTATTATTCGTCGTCTTCAGTGGGCTGTTGGTGACGCAAGGACCGGGGCTGCCGCCTGGGGGTTTCGCCCTTTTCTTTTTCTATCCCTGCTTCAGGTGAAAAGGGCTTGGCTGCCGGTTTTCCATCTTCAAGGGTGGCGGCTTTAGAA
>CAYFQH010000009.1:49005-50822 GCA_964345215.1 uncultured Oscillospiraceae bacterium
CCGGCTGGCCTTGTTGGGGCTACAGGCGGGGCTCCCTGGCCGGGGGTGCTTGTACGGGGCGGGGCATAGGGTGATTGAGAAGAGCCCGAACCCGGGGCAGGGGAACCGGGGGTTCCTGAAGGTGTGCCCCCCGGCCGATTACTCATAGGATTGTTTGGGTTGTTTGGGTTGTTTGGGTTGTTTGGGTTTGGCCCTGGTGTACCTTGAGGAGGCTGGCCCGGCCGCTGGATGGGGGTGCCTGGCCGTTGCTGGCCTGGTACTCCGGTTCCGGGGGTGCCTGGTTTGGCTCCCGGTTGAGGGGGCAGGGTTTGCCTGGGTACACTTGCACCGCCGGAAGGAGGTGTTTTACCATCCTGAGTTCTTCCTGCTACAGGAGGTACAGGGGCTACGCCGCTTCTGGGCTGGGGTCTTCCGCCGCCGGTAGGGGGCTGAGGTCCTCTGGGCCCTTGCTGGTTTCGTTTTTGCTGGGCAGCTTTGGCCGCAGCTTTTTTCTTGCTGGCACTATACACGCTGTAGCCGTATAATCCGCCGCCGCCTAGTAATAATACGGCACCTGCCACAACCAGGCCGGTGGGGAAGCTGCCTTCTTCTGTATTGTCTGTAGGCAGGTTCAGAGGAGGAATGGTGGCCAAGGGGTCCATGGTTGGGGCCACGCTGGGCAAAACAGAGGGCAGAAGGCTAGGCTCTACCGAGGCCAAGGGGCTGGGGGTGGCAAAGGGGTCAAAGGGAGCGAAGGTTGCACCGGCGTTGGGGTTCACCCAAGTGCCCAGGTTTGAGTCCTCCGGCGAAAGGGGCCGGTTATTATTGGTGCTGTTATTGCTATTATTGCTTCCGCTTTGGCTTTGGCCGAAGGAGGCGTTGTTTTGCATCCCCTGCAGGTACTGCTGGCTGCCAATAAAGTTGTTGGCTTCGGCTAAGGTCATGGCTTTAAAGTAGCCGCCGCTAACGTAGCCTTCAATGCCGTTGATACGTATTTTATACCAAATTTCACTGCCGGCCACCTGCTGGTCTAAAATCAGGCCCAGGCCATATTGCTTTAATGTACCTAAACTCTTATAATTTTTGCCCGGGCCCTGACGGAAGTTTACGCCATTTTTTGCTTCCACATAGCCGTAGCTGGATGGGGAGTTCGGGTCTACCGGTATGGGGGTAATGGCCGGGGGTTGGGTGGGTGGGGTGGCTGAACTATTCAAATAGTCTTGAGTTTCTTGTATCGAGAGGAACTGCAGCTGGTCTGTACGGATATAGCCAGATCTACTATTATAATACACTTGATGCCAGCCGGAGGTTGAATTGGCAGGGTATACCTGACCGTTTACATACACCACCTCATTGGCTGCAAGCCACTCGTAAATGCCGGCGTTTTCGTGGGCCATGGTTCGCAGGGGCACGTTATCACCTTTGGTTTTGGCAAAGCCTTTTTCCTGGGGTGCAACAGGAGTAGGGGACGGCGCCAGGCTGGGCGCAGGGGTGGGGGTGGCATTGGCCTTGTCAACCTGGTCTTTTAGTTTTTCAACTTCGTTGTTATCGGTAATATAAGTTAGGTCGTTGGTGGCAATATAGCCCCTTAAATTATTATTGTGACCATAAACAACGCTGTGGGCATACCATTGCTGTGTGGGCTCATCGTAATCCTGCCTGGTAATTTCAACCAGGGTATTTACTTCAACAGAATCTAAAAACAATACATCACTTGTGCCTTTGTCGGTGCGCACAGAGGTTTTACGGTTGGTTTTTGCCCAGCCCAAATAAGGGGGTTCCGTTTCCACCGGGGGAGGGTCTGTTTCCACTGCCGGGGGATCTGTTTCCACTGCCGG
>CAYFQH010000009.1:50922-52619 GCA_964345215.1 uncultured Oscillospiraceae bacterium
TCTGTTTCCACTGCCGGGGGATCTGTTTCCACTGCCGGAGGCTCGGTTTCCTTTGGCGGCGGAGGGTCTGTGGGCATGGTGTAGTCAATGGTTTGTTGGTAGGCATTGCTGTCTTCCGGGGTCATTACATTTAAAAATTTTGCTAAAATATAGCCGGATACGGTGGTGCCTTGGGAATCGGTAACAACCTTTACCCGGGCCCATTTGGTGGTGCCGTCCCGCTCGTCGGCGGCAACATAGTCAACCCAAACATGGGTGCCTTTTTTAATGGTGGCGAGTATATTTGTTTTGCTGCTGTCATCAGTGGAAGAACGTACCTTCAACCCTGGGGCATTGGACACAGACCAGCGGTATACGGTGCTGTCAATCGGAGGCAGCTCTTCCCCATGGCTGTATTCTAAAACAAAGGTTACCTTGTCGGGCTTGGCAACACCGGTGCCGTCGCTTCCCTGGCTTAGGGTAATGGTAAAGGAGGTATCCTTCCCTTCAACAACCTGATAGTTTTGACTTAAGCCCTGGGGGCTGGGGGTAAGAGTATGCTCGCCAACACCGGTAAGGGTTTGGCTTTGATCTGGGGCCAGGGTTTCTCCAAGAACGTTTACATAGCTAACCTGTACGGTGGCTGTAACCTCATCGGGGCTGGGGCCGGATTTTTTAAAGTAAAAGGTAATGGTATCTGGCACAACGGCAGATTCACTTACTTCAACGGTTTGAGAATCGCCGTTTACCAATTCATATCCTTGAGGGGTACGGGTCAAATCAGCAGAAACCGCTTGGCTGCCCAGGGCTTCCATGGTACGGCTTTCCGTGTCGAAGGTGTTTTGATTTTCTTCGTAAACATAGTGAATGGTTAATACTGGTTTTTCTTTTGCAGCGGCAGAGTACATAAAGGTTACGGTGCTGGGGTTGAGGTTGCCGTTTTCATCAACATAAATTTCTGCTAGCCGCTCGCCTATGAAGGTGTATACCCGGTCGTCGGGAAATTCCACTTGGCTGTCATCTAAGGCATAAACAATGCCTCGGCCATCGGTAAAGGTAACCTCTTCATTGTAGCTAAAAAAGGCACCTTGGCCCGTCTCTCCTTCAACATAATATTCTACCGTAATGGGGTAGGCAACAGGAGCTGGAGGCTGGGTTTCGGTAACAACAAGCTGGTACCTGAAAGTAACTGCGTTGGGGTTGGCGCTGCCCGGCCCCTGAACAGCAATGGTGCGAAGGGGGTTTTCATCGGGAGCCAAAACATAGTCCTTCCCTTCAAAAGCATAGGTTTGAGGGGCTTCAATGGTGGCCTCGGGGCCGGTTACTGTTTGCTTTAGGTTATAAATGGGGTTTTGGTTCTCATCTATATAGGTAACGTCCACTTCAGCCTGAGGAGGTTCGGTTTCAAGGGCCTGGTAAGCAAAAACCAACGCCTGGGGGGCGTAATTGCCCTGGTTGTCAAAAATAATTTCGGTAGGAGAGTTCGCTCCAACAAATTCGTAAGTGCCCTCGTTAATGGTAGCAGGGGCGGAAATGAAACGATTATCGGAGTCGGAGTCAACCTGTACAGTTTCGCTGCCAAGAATATTGGCCTCATTACCGTTTTCAACGTATGTAATGGTAATGGTTCCAGTAAAAGGGCCTACTTGAGCCGGAGTGTAATGGAACACAACTTCACTTGGAAACAGGTTGCCATTTTCATCGTAATTTACAAAAAC